>SKRP01000091.1 GCA_007118445.1 Natronohydrobacter sp. | reverse complement strand
GTGACCGGCCCGCCCCGGCGCACGACTTCCTCCAGCAAGGTCAGCAGGCGCAGGGTCGTGGGGATACGCTCGCTGCGGTCCATATCCCCCTCGCCGGTAATCTGATGCGTCATCGCTGACCTTTGTTCCATGACCTCTATCGCGTCAGGTTAATACCAGTGACAGCCACGGAACGAAAGCCACCACGAACCAGACCCCGATCAGCGCGACAATATAAGGCACGATGTAGCCCAGAAGCCGCATATATGGCACGCCTGTCACCCCACTGGCCACATAAAGATTCAGCCCATAGGGCGGCGTGATGAAGCCGATCGAACCACCGATCAGGAAAATCACGGCGAAATGCACCGGATCAACCCCGACACTGGCGGCAATCGGCGCAAGGATCGGGGCCATGATGATCGTGTTGGGCAGGCTTTCCAGCACCATGCCCGCAATGAACACAAAGAGCATGCACATGAACAGGACAGCATAATAGCCGCCGATTCCGGTCAGGAAGCCTTCGATCGCGTCTTTTGCGCCCAGAAGCGACAGGATCTGCTGCATCACCACCGAAATCCCGATCAGCGGTGCCAGCATCCCGGCAATCCGCGCCGAGTTCAGCACCACGCCGGGCAGGTCGCGGACGCGGAAGCCCTCGACCAGGATCATCTCGATCCAGCCGGGGGTGCGGCTCAGATCCTCATTCTCGGAATGGCCGCGATTGATGAACAGGTAAAGCGGGCGCGATACCAGAGCGACGATGATGCAGAAGCCCACGGTCACGCCCGCCGCCTCGGTGGGCGAGAACTTGCCGGTATAGATCCCCCAAAGCACCAGACCGATGGCGAAGAAGCCCAGCCATGCGCCGAAAGCGGTGCGCACCATGCGGGTGATTTCCCAGCGGATCAGATGGCCCCAGCCATTCCGGCGGCAGACCAGCCAGCAGGTGAACTGCATCCCCAGCACCATCAGCAGCCCCGGCAGGATGCCCGCCAGGAACAGCTCCGAGATCGAGAGGTTCATCAGGAACCCGTAGACGATGAAGATGATCGAGGGCGGGATGATGATCCCCACCGTGCCGCCGGCGGCTGCCGTGGCCGCAGCAAACCGCTCGTCAAAGCCGTTCTTGACCATACGCGGATGCATCATCGCACCGATTGTCGCCGTCGTGGCCGAGTTCGAGCCCGAGATCGCCGCGAACAAGCCGCAGGCACCGATGCTTGCCATGCCAAGCCCCCCGCGCAGCCAACCAAGACAGGCATAGGCAAAGGCCGACAAGCGATGCGCGATCCCGGAGCGATTGATCAGGTCGCCCGTCAGAATGAACAGCGGCATGGCCAGCAGTGCAAAGGATGTGGTGAACACGGATGAGAATGCAAAACCCACATTTGAAAGGGCCAGATTGACGACGAAGCTCATCGCGACCACCCAGAGGCCGATCACAAGGAAGATCGGCACGCCCAGCATGAAAAGCCCGGTTGCGATCAGGGAATAGATGAGGGTCAGTGTGCCATCGGTCATGACATGTCTTCCTTATTCGCGCGCAAGTTCATTGGTCAGACCGAATTCCTGACCGCTACGGTATTTGCGGATATCGATGAGCAGGTTCTCAATGACCCGCGCATAGAGCACCACCCAGGCCAGCGGCACGCAGATATAGAACCACCATCGCATGATATCATTCGTCCCCAGAAGCAGCTGGAAATTCGCCGCAGAGGACACTGTCAGGCGCAGCGTTGCGACAATCACGACAACAGCCATGATATACCACAGCACTGCATCCAGACCTTGCAGCCAGATACGCGCAGGGGGAGGCATGGCGGCACGAAACTCGCCAAAGGACAGATGCGTGCGCAGCTTCACGTTATAGGCGCAGCCGATCCACGTCATCAGAAGGAACAGATAGGCAGGCAGGCTGGTCGACCAGGGTGCTTGCACATTGAAGATGAATCTGCGGATGACCTCGATGAAGATCACCCCCCCGATCACAAGGTAAATCACCACCAGAAGCGTTGGTTCAAAATACTTGTCGACGAATTTCAGCTTTCGGAACGCCAGCATCAGCACGAAAGCCAAAGGAAGAAGAGCGATACTGACCAGAAGAAACAACCCCGGATCACGCACCGCTTGAGACAGCGCCCAGGATTGGCCCGATGCGGCCGCTTCGATGATCTTTACTGCACCTGCGAAAAGGTCCTGCATACGACTGATTTCCTGTATGACAGCGAACACGCCAGAAGTTGCTGCCCGACTTGCCGTCGGACAAATTCAGCTTGAAACTTGAGCATCCGGGTAAGACGCCCGACAGCAAGGGCCGGGCGTCATGAGAGCATCAGATCAGCCGCGCCACCAGCGCCGCGGTTCAACATTTTCGGCCAGCATGTCGGCGGGAACTTCACGGGCGATGCCATGCATTTCCGTGTAGGTGTCCTGACCACCGGACCAGTTATTGATCCGTTCGCGCCACTGCTCCCACGGACCTGGCACGAATTCGGGCGAGCACATCTCTTCGGCTTCGCGGCGGGCAGCATCGTCGAGCATGACCGCCTGCACCCCGTTCTCCGCAAAGATTGTCCCCGGCTTCTGCGGATCCGAGAATCCGACCGTGTTGATCAGCGCGGCCTCATTGGCATATTGCGCCGCGATCTGCGCGAGGAAGGACGATTCCATCACTGCATCCTGCAGATGCCCTTCCAGCGCATCGAAGCTTTCGGCGCGCATTGCCGTATGCTCGGTGCCGCAGAAGAAGCGCAGGTCGATGGCCTGGGTAACCACCGGCGACATATTCGCATAGGCCACAGCCGAGGCCCAGGTCTCGGCCCCGTCGATCAGCCCCTGGCGCAGACCATCGAGCGTTTCTTCCCAGGCAATCGGGGTCGGGTTCAGCTGCATCAGCTCCATCGCGATCCGGCCCAGCTGGGTGCCGGTCACCCGGTTGCGTGTGCCCGCCAGCTCGGTGACGCTGGTGATCGGATCGCGGTCGCGGAAATTGTTGCCCAGCATGATCCCGCGCAACTCGACATGCGAGAACAGGAATTTCAGCCCATGCATGCGCTCATAGGGATCGCGCAACAGTTTCACGCTGTCAGGGTGATACAGGAAATGATAGACCGAGGCACGGTTCGGGAACATGAACGCATAATCCAGCACGTTCAGATAAGGTGCCCCCCCGGCGGCATTCTGCGTCGAAGACGAGAACATATCGACGATGCCCTCTTGCGTTCTGGTCACGCAGTCCAGCGACCCGCAGATCTGATTGTCACCAATGAACTCGATCCGCAGCTCGCCATCGGTGCGTTCCTCGATGTCCCGAATGAACTCGGGAATGCCCGTGCGCTCGATCATCAGGTTGCGCGCGTTGAACCCCTGCCCGCCGAATCGCAGCGTGTGGCGCGCTTCCTTGCCAAACCGCTTGTCATAGACCGATTCAACTGCATGCGCCAAACGCGGCAGCGACACAGTCCCGGCCAGACCGCCCAAGGCGATCATTGTCGATGTCATCCCAAAGCGCTGCGTAATCCGCAGAAAATCGCGGCGCGAAATCCCTGAAAGGTCGCGTTTCATCTTTTTTCTCCCTGTCTGACCTTGTGTGTCCATAATTGAGAACAGCAGTCTCATTAATGCACTAGTGCGACGTTCTGTCAAGGATTTTGGTGGTCTTGGACTGTTCAAATCACGCCACCATTGACCGCGCGCCGTGTGGCCCGAATTCTGCAGCCTTGAGTGGTATCGCCTGGCTGTGGTGGGGAAAAGACCTGTGCCTCAGATGTGTTCATTCACGCGCGCCCCGGAGTAAGCCAGGGCGCGCGCAGAAGTCAGATCAGGTCCGCCACCAGCGGCGTGGCTCGACATTCTCGGCCAGCATGTCGCGCGGGATCTCGCGCGCGATGCTGTGGATCTCGGTATAGGTGTCCAGACCACCGGACCAGCCATTGATCCGCTCGCGCCACTGCTCCCACGGTCCCGGCACGAATTCCGGCGAACACATTTCTTCCGCTTCGCGCAATGCCGCATCGCTCAGGAAGACCGGGCGCACGCCAT
>SKRP01000228.1 GCA_007118445.1 Natronohydrobacter sp. | reverse complement strand
ACGCGGAAATTGTTGAACGCGCCCTGACCCCATTTCAGGAAGGTGTAGCGCTCCATGTTGCGCTCATATTCGCGGTCCACATTCATCTGGAAGGCGCGCGGATTGCCGAATTCGTCGATCATCACGCTGTGGTCGATAACCAGATCAACCGGGTTCAGCGGGTTGATCTTCTGCGGATCACCCCCCAGTGCCTTGATGCCGTCGCGCATCGCGGCCAGATCGACCACTGCCGGAACACCGGTGAAATCCTGCATCAGCACGCGGGCCGGGCGATAAGCGATTTCGCGCGGGTTCTTGCCGCCATTCTTGCCCCAGTCGGAAAACGCCTTGATATCCTCGACCGTGACCGTCTTGCCGTCCTCGAAACGCAGCATGTTTTCCAGCACGACTTTCAGCGCAGCAGGCAGATTGGCGAAATCGCCCAGCCCTGCAGCCTGTGCAGCGGGGATGGAATAATAGGCAATGCTCTTGCCGCCTGCGCTGAGCGTCTTGCGCGTGCCTGTGCTGTCTTGTCCGACGATAATGGTCATGGGGCTTTGGCCTCCCTTGAGGGTGAAAGGGGTCTTGCTGGGCCTGACTTACCCTCTTACCACCCCACCAATCAAGGGGATTCGCGCAATTTGTATACCGTTGTGCACAAAAATTTCGTAACTGATGGTCCGGGTTGGCCTGTGGCCATCTTGCCGCGCCTTGCACAATCTCGCAAAACCTTGATTGGCCGATACCTTTGTACATGATTAGATCGGCGGCACGTTCACGGTCGGGGATATGACATGCGCTTGGCATTGGGTTGGCGAGTATTGCTCTGTGCGACGCTCGGCTTGGTGTCACCCGCAATTGCGCAACACAGTCCGTTCATGCAGCAAAACCCGGTCGTGGTGGAATTGTTCACCTCGCAGGGCTGCGCGGCCTGCCCGCCTGCGGATCGTTTGCTCGACGCCATGGCAGACCGCGAGGATGTCATCGCTCTGGCCCTGCATGTCGATTACTGGGACTATATCGGCTGGGCCGACAGTTTCGGTCAGGCGCAGTTCAGCAACCGCCAGAAAGCCTATGCGCGCGCCAAGGGGCGCTCCTCGGTCTATACCCCGCAGATGATCATCGGCGGCATTGACGAGGTGAAGGGGTCCTCACGCCCCCAGGTCATGGGCACGCTCGGCACACATCTGAGCCTTGCTGTTACACCCGATCCTGTCCGCATAACCCTGTCGGGTGAACGCGGCAAGGATGTGGTCATCGAAGCGCGCGCTCCGGAAGGGCTGCCCTATGCGGCCGATGTGCTGTTCCTGCGCTACAAGGATGCCGAGAAGGTCGAGATTCTCGCAGGTGAAAATGCCGGGCGGTCCGTGACCTATCGCAATATCGTTACCTCGCTGCAGGTTCTGGGCACCTGGAACGGGTTGCGCCCTTTTCGCCAGACCCTGCCCGCCGAAGGGCCAGAGGCAGTGGTTGTGATCATACAGGAACAGGGCATGGGGCCAATTGTCGGGGCGGCAAGGCGGCGCTGATTTTCTGTGACAAAGACTCGTCGGATCCGGCGGGCAGTGACGTATAAGCTTTCAAAGCTGTCTGTAACAGGAGCGAGACATGACCCGATCGCTAACCGTAAACGGGCACCGCACCGAGGTTGCTGCATCGCCCCAGACCCCGCTCTTGTGGGTTCTGCGCGACGAGTTGGGCCTGACCGGCACGAAATTCGGCTGCGGCGTGGCCTCTTGCGGGGCCTGTACAGTGCATGTGGACGGGCAGGCGGTGCGGTCATGCCAATTGCCGCTGGGCGAGGTCCGGGGCGATGTGACCACCATCGAAGGGCTGGGCGCGGACGGGCTTGCGCCCCTGCAGGACGCCTGGATCCGCCATCAGGTCGCGCAATGCGGCTATTGCCAGTCCGGCCAGATCATGCAGGCCGCAGACCTGCTGGCCGCGAATCCCGACCCGTCGGATGCTGAAATCGACGATGCGATGGGCGGCAATCTGTGCCGCTGCGGCACCTATTCCGCGATCCGCGCCGCGATCCATGACGCTGCGCGCGCGCTGCGGAGCGGGGGTGCAGGATGAGTCGCCTTGGAAAGATCACCCGCCGCACGCTTCTGGTCGGCGCGGTCGCCGTGGCCGGGGGCGCGGCGTTCGGGATTTATCAGATCCGCCGACCTGTCGCCAACCCGCTGCGCCCAGAAGATGGCGCGACGCTCAACCCCTATGTGATCATCGATCGGGCCGGGATCAGCATCATCGCGCCGCGCGCCGAAATGGGGCAGGGGGTGCATACCACACTCGCGGCTCTGGTCGCCGAAGAGCTGGATGCGGATTGGGAACAGATCCGCGTGCTGCACGGCCCCCCGGCAGCGGCTTACTACAATGCCGCGCTGGCGCATGGCGCGCTGCCCGTGCCGGAATATGCGATGAAGGACTGGCAACGCAGTGTTGCCCACGGAATCGGGGCGGCCTCGAAACTGCTGGGGCTGCAGGTCACCGGTGGGTCGACCTCGACTGTGGATGGGTTCGAGCGAATGCGGCGCGCGGGTGCCAGCGCGCGCGAGGCGCTGAAGGCCGTGGCCGCTGACCGGCTGGGGGTCGGGCCGGATCAGTTGCGCACCGAGGCCGGTCAGGTCATCGCCCCGGACGGGCGCGAGATCGACTATCGCGAACTGGCCGAAGACGCGGCAAGCCGACCGGTCCCGCAGGTCGCGTTGCGTCACCCCTATGACTGGAAGCTTCTGGGCCGGTCCCTGCCGCGCAGTGACATGCGGGCCAAGGCGACCGGGCAGGCGCAGTTTTCCACCGATATCGTCCTGCCGGGGATGAAATTCGCCACTGTGCGGATCTGCCCCTATCTGGGCGGCAGCATGGCCGGGTTCGATCCCGCACCCGCTCTGGCCATACCGGGCGTCGAGCAGGTGCTCGATCTGGGCGACGGGATTGCCGTGATCGCGTCCAACACATGGGCCGCATTGCAAGGCGCAGAGGCCGCGCAGATCGACTGGACGCAATCGCCCCTGCCTGCCACCACCGGGGCGATGTTCGACCAGATCGCGCGCGCCTTTGACGACCGGCCCAATTCCACCATGCGCGATCAGGGCAAGCCCGATGACCAGAGCGCGCAGCTTGAGGTCGAATACCGCGTCCCATTCCTTGCCCATTCCACGATGGAGCCGATGGGCGCGACCGCGCATCTGCAGGATGGACATCTGACGCTCTGGGTGGGCAATCAGGCGCCGCGCGAGCACCTGAAGGTCGCCGCTGAAGCCGCTGGACTGGCTGAGGAAAATGTCACCCTGCATACAGTCTTTCTGGGCGGTGGCTTCGGGCGACGGGTTGAGACCGACATCACCCGTCAGGCCGCCACCATCGCTGCGAAGCTTCCCGGCACGCCGATCCGCCTGACATGGTCGCGCGAAGAGGATATGCGCCATGATTTCTACCGCCCCGCTGCCATCGCGCGGATGCGCGGCGCGGTGGAAAATGGCCGCATCACGCTTCTGGATGCAAAGGTCGCCGCCCCTTCGGTCACGCGTGCAGCCATCGGGCGGCTGACCGGGCGCAGCATGGGCGGGCCGGACAAGGGCCATGTCGAAGGCGCGTTTGATCAGCCCTATGACATCCCGCATTACCGCGTCGCAGGTCATCTGGCCGATCTCGATGTGCCCATCGGCTTCTGGCGCGCGGTCGGCAATTCCTTCAACGGCTTCTTCCACGAAAGCTTCATTGACGAGCTGGCGCATCAGGCAGGCGCGGACCCGCTGCAATTCCGGCTCGACCATGTCGGCCCGGAAAGCCCTGTCGCTGCCGGTACGCTCGAAGCGGTGCGCGATCTCTCCGGCTGGGGCCAGCCGCTGCCCGAGGGTCGCGCGCGCGGTGTGGCGATGACATGGTCTTTTGGGACGCCCACCGCCGTCGTCATCGAACTCGCGCGTGAGGGCGGCGCGATCCGCATCCCGCGCGCCTGGATGGCCTGCGATCCGGGGCTGGTGCTCGATCCCGGTATCGTGCGCGCGCAGATGGAATCGGGGCTGATCTACGGGCTTTCCGCCGCACTGATGGGTGAGATCACTTTCACCGATGGCCGCGCCGATCAGGGCAATTTCCCCGATTACGACGCGCTGCGCATGTTCAACACCCCGCAGATCGAGGTCGCTATCGTCCAGGACAATCCGCATATGGGCGGCGTGGGCGAGCCCGGCACCCCGCCTGCCATGGCAGCGCTGGCCAATGCGCATTTTGCGCTGACCGGCGAACGCATCCGCAGCCTGCCCCTGATCCGCGCTGCAGATTACCTGATCTGATTTCATCTTGCCCCAAATACTCCGGGGGAGTCGCCGCAGGCGACGGGGGCAGCGCCCCCTTCCACCGGCTTTCCTTCCTGCCCCCTGCGGGATAGACTGGCGGCCGGGACGACAGACAGGGCGCATAAGTGAACAGGATCGACCGATATCTGCTGGTGCAGTTGCTGACCGTCTTTGCCTTTTTCTCGCTGGTGCTGGTCTCGGTCTATTGGGTCAATCGCGCTGCGCGCCTGTTTGACGCGCTGATCGGCGACGGGCAGAGCTTCTGGGTGTTTCTTGAACTCTCGGCCCTGACCCTGCCCATCGTGATCCGCGTCGTGCTGCCGCTCTCGGCCTTCGCCGCCGCTGTCTATGTCGCGATCCGGCTGACGCGCGACAATGAAATGGTGGTGCTGCAGGGAATCGGGCTGTCCTATGCGCGGCTGTTGCGGCCTGTGGCGCTTTTCGGGCTGATCGTGGCGCTGATGCTGGCCGCGCTGATGCATGTGCTGATGCCGCTCTCGCGCGCGCAACTGGCCGAACGTCAGGTCGAGATCGCCGAGAATATCACCGCCCGTTTCCTGCGCGCAGGCGAGTTTCTGGACCCGGCCGACGGCGTCACGGTCTTTCTGCGCGACGTCACGCCAGAGGGACAGCTGCTGGATGTGTTCCTGTCGGATCAGCGCCGCGCGGATATGCGGGTCGAATACAGCGCTGCCTCGGCCCTGCTGGCACCGGGGCCGAACGGGCCGGTGCTGGTCATGCTCGACGGGGTTGCGCTGATACATGTCACGGCGACAGGGCGGCTGACCACCATCGCCTTTGACGATCTGACCTATGATGTCGGCGCGCTGATCGGCCCGACCGGGCGCGGGACCGATGTGCGCGAATTGCCGACCCCGGTGTTGCAAGGCGGGGATGCGGCCAGCTTTGCCGCGATGGGTCTGACGCTGGCCGAGGCCCGGTTCGAGCTGATGTCGCGCCATGCCCAGCCGCTGCTGGCGCTGGTCACAGCGCTGATCGGCTTCGCGGCGGTCTATCTGGGACAGTTCAGCCGTCTGGGTGCGACCCGGCAGGTGCTGGGCGCGATTGCAGCGCTGGCGGTGATCCAGCTGATCGGCAATGCGGCAGCCGGGGCGGCGCTCAAGGATGCGGGCCGCGCCATGCTGGCCTTTGTGCCAGTCGGAGTCGGGTTGTGTCTGATCGCTGCCATGGTGTTCTGGCCGGGCCGCAGACGCGGTCAGGGCGGTCGCAGGGGCAGGGGGCTGGCATGATCCTCGAACGCTACCTGATCCGCCGGGTCGCGCTGACCTTTCTGATGGTCTCGGGCGTGTTTCTGGGCATGTTGCTGCTTCTCGACATGGTCGAGCAGATGCGCCGTCTGGCCGCGCAATCGCCCGGTCTCGGTGCGGTGCTGCGCCTGTCGCTGCTGAACCTGCCCGAGGGTTTCTACGAAATCGCGCCGCTGGTCCTGATGCTCTCGGCGATGTGGGTGGGGCTGAACTGGTCGCGCTCGTCTGAATTCGTGGTGATCCGCGCCACGGGCCGATCCGTGCCGCGCCTGCTGGTCGTGCCTGCGCTGGTTATGCTGATCGCCGCGAGCGGCTTTGTCGCCGTGATGAACCCGGTGGTGGCCGGAGCTTCGCGCGAATATGCCCGTGTTCTGGGGCAGCTGCGCGGCGGGTCGGCGAGTGTCGCGGCGATCAGCGATGCCGGGCTGTGGCTGCGGCAGGCCGATGCTGCTGGCCAGACGGTCATCCACGCCCAGCGCGCCGAAGAGACAGGCACGATCCTGCATGATGTGACTTTTCTGGTCTTTCACGGCGCTGATGGGGTCGCGACGCGCCTGACGGCGGCGCGCGCGGATTTACGGCCCGGGCTCTGGGCGCTCACGGAGGTCAAACTCTGGGAGCTGTCGGATCTGAACCCCGAACACTCCGCCCGCCATCACAGCGTCCTTGCCCTGGCCACGGATCTGACACCCGAACAAATCCGCGACAGTTTCGCGCAGGTCCGCGCGATCCCGCTTGCGCAATTGCCAGGCTTCATTGCGACGCTGGAACGCGCGGGATTTTCGGCGCTTGAACACAGGATGCGGCTGAATATGGAGCTTGCGCTGCCGGTGCTGCTGACCGGCATGATGCTGCTGGCGCTTGCGCTGAGCATCCATCATATGCGCGCAGGCGGGGCGGGAATCCGGGCGCTGATCACGATTCTGGCTGGATTCAGCCTGTTCTTTCTGCGTAACTTCGCGCAGGTTTTGGGGGAAACCGGACAGATTCCTGTGGTTCTTGGCGCATGGGGGCTTCCGGTTGCGACAGTTTTGCTTGCGATTGGCATCATGCTGAATCTGGAGGAAGGGTGAGGGGCGCGCAGCATCACTTGAGCACGCGCCTTGCGCGGGCCGTGCTGCCGCCGGTGGCCAGCCTGGTGCTGGTGCTGGTGCTGGTGCTGGCACCTGCACGCGCGACCGCACAAGCCACGCCCGAATTCGCCACTCTGATCGCGGATCGGCTGTTTATCGACAGCGCCACAAGGCTGATCGCCGAGGGCAATGTCGAGGCGCTGTTCGGCACCACAAGGCTGCAGGCGCAGCGCGTCACCTATGACCGGACCAGCGGCGCGCTGTCGGTCGAGGGGCCCATGGTGCTCGATGACGGGCGCGATGTGATCATGCTTGCCGATGAGGCGCAGCTCTCGGACGGGATGCGGCGCGGGCTGATCCGCTCGGCGCGGGTGGTGTTTGACGAACAGCTGCAGATTGCCGCGGCCAGTGTCGAGCGGCTGGATGAGCGTTTCACCGAAATGAACGCGATTGTCGCGTCGTCCTGCGAAGTCTGCGCGCAGCGACCGACCCCGCTCTGGGAAATCCGCGCACGCCGGGTCGTGCATGACGATCAGGAGCAACAGGTCTATTTCGAGAATGCGCAGTTCCGGCTGTTCGGCCTGCCAGTCGCCTATCTGCCGCGCCTGCGCGTGCCCGACCCGCGCCTTGAGCGCGCGACCGGCTTTCTCAGCCCGCGCCTGAGCTTTGACACCGGCCATGGCATCGGGCTGCGCAGCCCCTATTTCATTGTGCTGTCGCAGGATCGGGATCTGACGCTGACGCCTTTCGTGGCCAATCGCGGCACCCGCGCGCTGGAGCTGCGATACCGGCAGGCTTTTGCGACAGGCCAGCTGGAACTGGGCGGCATTGTCGCCCGCGATGCGATCCGTCCCGGCGAGACACGCGGCATGGCCTATGCCAGCGGCGATTTCGCGTTGGGGCGGGGCTACCGGCTCAGTTTCAACGTGATCCAGCCCTCGGACCGCCGGTTTCTCGAAGATTACGGGCGCGACCAGCCGCGCCTGACCAGCGATGTCACCATCGAGCGGATTACCCGCGACACCCGCCAGCGCGTGCAGCTGCTGCAATTCCGCTCGCTGCGGCTGGGCGACACGAATGCAGTGCTGCCCAATCAGGTCGGGCAGGCGGTGATCGAGTATCGCCGCGATGTGCCGGGTGTCGGCGGTGTGGCCGGGCTGCGGCTGGAAGCCGAAACCCTGCGGCGCAGGCAGGTGCTTTCCGGCACGCAAGCGCTGCCGGGGGTGATCGCCGACCGGCCGCGCCAGGTGGGGCGGGTCAGCCTGGATCTGGACTGGCGGCGCGACGAGGTGCTGGCAGGCGGCGTGCTGGGGGCCGTGGGGCTGCATCTGGGGCTGGATCATTTCCGCCTGTCGGATACCGGCGGGGCCTTTCCGCCGCAGCTGTCGCGCGCGACGCCGCAGGTGATGGCGGAACTGCGCTGGCCGCTGGTGCGCAGCACCGGAGCGGGCGCGCGCCATGTGATCGAGCCGGTCGCGCAGGTGATCTGGGGCGGCGACCGGGGCGCGGGCCTGCCGGTCGAGGCCAGCCGGATGCCCGAATTCGATGAGGGCAATCTGTTCAGCCTGAACCGCTTTCCCGGCCACGAGGGCCGCGAGGCCGGGTTGCGCAGCAATCTGGGCATCAGCTGGACGCGTCATGACCCGGAGGGCTGGTCAGGTACCATGACGCTGGGCCGGGTCTGGTATCAGCGCAACCAGGGCCAGTTCGCGGACGCGACACCGCTTTCGGGGCGCAATACGACCTGGCTGCTGGCGGGCAGTCTGGACACGATGGACGGGCTGACGCTCAGCAACCGCGCGCATTTCCGCTCGGATTTCCGGCTGGAACGCACGGCGCTCGAACTGGACTGGACGACCCCGGATTTCAGCCTGTCCACCAGCTATATGCGCATTCTCGCCAATCCGTTCGAGGCGCGGGGCGCAGCCGCCTCGGAATGGAGTTTCGAGGGCACGCGGGCCCTGACCGAGAACTGGTCGGGGCGTCTGGGCTGGCGCTATGACATCGCCCAGAATCGGGCCGCGCAGGCCTCGGTGGGGTTGAATTACCAGAATGAATGCCTGCGCATGGAAATGGGGCTGGAACGGCAATTCGCCTCGGCCACGCGGCCCGAGGCGCGCACCAGTTTCGGGCTGAATATCGATATTCTGGGCATCGGAGGCAATCCGTCCCGCGCGCGGCGGATGTGCAATGAAATGTGAGAGCTGCGCAGGCTTCCTCTGATGCCGGGCCTGGGCAGGGCGGAGCTGATGACAAGTTGCGCCAAAGCGTGTAAGCCCGGACAAAACGCCCCGGCGACAGGGCATGACAAGGAAACGGACGAGACGGATGCGAATGTTCCAGATGGCAGTTTTTTCCCGGATCGGATTGGGCCTGTGCCTTGCTCTTGGGGTGGCGATGGCCAGCCTTGCTGCAGCGCAGGTGCAGGCACAGGGCATGTTCTCGCAGGTGCGCAAGGTCAATGATCGGGTGATCAGCGCCTATGATCTCGACCAGCGGATGCGGTTTCTCGAAGCGCTGAATGCGGGCGCGGCAGACATGCGCCGCGAGGCGCTGGAGCGTCTGACCGAAGAAGCGGTGCAGCGCGACTATGCCAGCCGCCGGAATGTGCGTGTCAGCCGCGACGAGATCAGCGACGGGATTGCCGAATTTGCCTCGCGTGCAGATCTGACTGGGGATGAACTGATCGAAGCGCTTGGCGAAATGAGCGTGGATCGTGAAACACTGGTTCAATTTGTCGAAGCCGGGCTGCTCTGGCGCAAGCTGGTGGGGGCAGAGCTGCCTGCGCTGGTTGCGGTTTCGGATTCGGATCTGGCACGCGCCCGCGACACAGCGGCGATTCTGGGCCGCCAGCGTGTGCTGCTGTCCGAGATCTTCCTGCCGATGGACCCGGAATTCGCCGAAGCGGTGCAAGAGATCATGGGAATGATCGAATCCGCGCGCAGCGTCGAGGAATTTTCGAGCATTGCCCGTGAATTCTCGCTGGCCGGGTCGCGCGATCAGGGCGGGCGGCTGCCTGACTGGGTGCCGGTCGAGAACCTGCCTGGCCAGATCTCCGGTCAGATCAGCACAGGCCGGGCCGGTCAGATCATCGGGCCGCTGGAACTGGGCGGGGCGATTGCCTATTTCCAGATCCGTGCGCTCGACAGCCAGCGCGAAATCCCGGCGGATCGGCTGACACTGACCTATCAGCGCCTGCTCTTGCCGGGCGGGCGCAGCGAAGAGAACATGGCCCGTGTCGCCGAGATGCGCGCGCGTGTGACCAGTTGCGACGGGCTTGGCCCCTTTGCCCGTGGCCTGCCCGAAGAGGCGCTGGTCGAACGCGAGGCGCTGATGGGGTCCATTCCGCAATCGGATGCAGTGGAACTGGCGCGGCTGGACCGGGGCGAGATTTCGGCCAATACGACCGAGGGCGGCAATCTGGTGGTGCTGATGCTTTGCGCGCGGGAACTGGCCTTTGACGATCCGACACCGGATGAGACATTGCGCAACATGGTTTTCGAGCAGCGGCTGGGGGCGATGGCCGATCTGCGGTTGCAGGAACTGATTGCGGATGCTGATATCGTCGATTTCTGATCCGGGGCCTTGCGGATCGCTGTGACAATGCCGCCGCGACGGGGCAATGGTGCAGGGCGATGAAGTCTCTGACAACAGATCAACGCCGGGGTTTTCGGATGCGCGCTCTGGCTTTCCTTCAGTCTGCGACCGCAGGCGCGGCGCTTGCGACCCGGCTGTGTTTCTTCGCGGCCGGGTTCTGCATGGCGGCATGGGCACCGCTGATCCCTTTTGCCAAGACCCGGCTTGGCGCCAGTGATGCCGAATTCGGGCTGTTGCTGCTCTGTCTGGGGATCGGCTCGGTCATCGCCATGCCGGTCACCGGCTATGTCAGCGCGCGACGCGGTGCGCGCGGCATGATTCTTGCGGGCGGGGCCGGGCTGGTGGTCCTGCTGCCGCTTCTGTTGTGGCCTGCGACCGCGCCAGCGCTGGGTCTGGTGCTGTTTTGCTTCGGGGCTGCGCTGGGCACGATTGATGTCGCGATGAATGTCCATGCCGCCGAGGTCGAGCGCCAGAGCGCCCGCCCGATGATGTCGGGCTTTCATGCGATGTGGAGTGTCGGCGGGATCGCCGGGGCAGGGGCGATGACGCTGCTGCTGTCGCTGGGCAGTGCGCCGCTGATGGCCGCCGTGCTGGGGGCAGGGCTTGCGGCACTGGCGCTGGTGCTGGCCGCGCCCGGCCTGCTGCGCGCAAGGGCAGGGACCACGCCCCCGGCCTTTGTGCTGCCGCGCGGGATCGTGCTGCTGATTGCGGCATTGGCGGCGATCGTGTTTCTGATCGAAGGCGCGATCCTTGACTGGGGCGCGCTGCTGACCCTGGAGCGCGCGCTTCTGGCGAAGGAACAGGCCGGGATCGGCTTTCTGATCTTCTCGGTCGCGATGACGGCAGGGCGGCTGGTGGGCGACCGGATGGTGGCGCGGGTCGGGCCGCAGCTTGTCTTGTTCCTGGGCGGGCTGGTGGTGCTGGCCGGGATGGGGCTGATCGTGGCGGGGCCGGGGCTGGTGCTGTCGATGACCGGCTTCGCGCTGGTGGGGCTGGGCGCGGCCAATCTGGTCCCGGTGCTTTTCAGCGCGGCGGGGCGGCAGACGCTGATGCCGCCTGCGCTGGCCATCGCGGCTGTGACCACGACCGGCTATGCGGGCATCCTGCTGGGACCGGCACTGATCGGGTTTGCCGCGCAGCTGAGCTCGCTGGGCGTGGCCTTTGGCGCGGTGGGCCTGATGATGCTCGCTGTGGTGCTTTCCGCACGCCGTATCGCGCGGATCTGATGCGGATCTGATCCGGGGGCGCCCGGTGATGATCTGCCGCAGTCTCAGTCCGCCTCATCCATATTGGCATGGGCACCGCGCTCGCGATAGGGCGTGGTGTTATATTGCGCGCGGTAGCATTTCGAGAAATGCGAGGGCGAGGTGAAGCCGGTGGCCAGTGCGACATTGATCACGCTCATATCGGTCTGCATCAGCAGGTTGCGCGCGCGTTCCAGCCGCAGCTCCATGTAATAGCGTTTCGGACTGCGATTGAGATAGCGCCGGAACAGCCGTTCCAGCTGGCGGGTGGACATATCCACATCCTGCGCCAGGTCCGAGGGGCTGATCGGGTCCTCGATATGGCTTTCCATGAAGGCGATGGCGCGGGCAAGCTTGGGATGGCGCACCCCGATCCGCGCCGGGATCGACAGGCGCTGGGTGTCGCGATTGGTGCGGATCGCGGAATAGATCAGCTGATCGGCCACAGCATGGGCCAGATCCGCGCCTGCGCTTTCGGTCATCATCGCCAGCATCATGTCCAGCGGTGCCGTGCCCCCCGCCGAGGTCAGCCGCTTGCCATGGATCACGAAAACCGATTTCGTCAGATCGATCTCGGGGAAATCCTCGATCAGCGCGTCATGGTTCTCCCAATGGATCGTGGCGCGATGCCCGTCCAGAAGCCCTGCCTTGGCCAGGGTCCAGGCCCCGGTGCAGATGCCCGCGATCCGGTTGCCATGGCGTGCGCGTTTGCGCAGCCAGGACAGCACCGCAGGCGTGGTGGCGCGCTGCACATCGACCCCGCCACAGACCACGATCAGCGCATCGGCGGGCAGATCCTCCAGCCCGCCCGAGACCGCCATTGCCGCTCCGCTGGAGCAGGTGACCGGATGGCCGCTCTCGGAGATCAGATGCCATTTGTACAGTGTTTTCCCGGCGGCCCGATTGGCCAGTCGCAGCGGTTCCGTCGCCGCCGCGAAAGCCATCAGCGTGAAACGCTCAAGCAGCAGAAAGACAATGGTTTGCGGCTGGTCGCGCTGGCGTCCATGCGGGGAAGGAAGCGTTGGGCTGGGCATGCGTGTCACGAAACTGGCGGATGATCTGCGCGACAGAAGCAAGAAACGCGGTGACGCGCAAGGGCAATCCTGTTTGCATGCGCGATGCGGCTTTTGTATAGAGAGCGGGATCGCATTGCGACCGCTAACGAAACCGCTGTTCCCGCCCGACAGACCCGGAGGCTCCCATGACAACGCATGGCTGGACGAAATCGACCTGGCGCGCGCGCCCGCGCATCCAGATGCCGGATTATCCTGATCAGACAGCGCTGGGCGCGGTGGAGGCACAGCTTGCCAGCTACCCGCCGCTGGTCTTTGCCGGCGAGGTGCGCGCGCTCAAGCACAAGCTGGGCGCTGCCGCGAAGGGCGAGGCATTCCTGCTGCAGGGCGGGGATTGTGCCGAAAGCTTCTCGGAATTCACGGCAGACAGCATTCGCGACACGTTCAAGGTGCTGTTGCAGATGGCAATCGTGCTGACCTATGGTGCGAAAGTGCCGGTGGTGAAAGTGGGCCGGATGGCAGGCCAGTTCGCCAAGCCGCGTTCGGCCCCGATGGAGAAACTCGGCGATCAGGAATTGCCCAGCTACCGCGGCGATATCATCAACGGGTTCGACTTCACGCCAGAGGCCCGCATCCCGGACCCGGCGCGCATGTTGCAGGCCTATACCCAGGCAGCGGCCAGTCTGAACCTGCTGCGTGCCTTTTCCAAGGGCGGCTATGCCGATATGCACCGGGTGCATTCCTGGACGCTGGGCTTTGCCGAGGGCGAAAAGGCCGAGCGTTACCGCGAGATGACCGACCGGATCACCGACACGCTGGATTTCCTGACCGCGGCCGGGATCACCTCGCAGACCAGCCCGAAGCTGGCGACCGTGGATTTCTACACCAGCCATGAAGCCTTGCTGCTGGAATATGAAGAGGCGCTGGCGCGGATCGATTCGACATCGGGTCTGCCGGTTGCCGGGTCGGGGCATTTCATCTGGATCGGTGACCGCACGCGCCAGCCTGACGGTGCGCATGTGGAATTCTGCCGCGGTGTGCAGAACCCGATCGGGCTGAAATGCGGACCAACGATCACGGCGGATGACCTCAAGCGGTTGGTGGCAACGCTCAACCCGGAAAATGAACCGGGCCGGTTGACCCTGATCGCGCGGTTCGGGGCCGGGAGCGTGGGCGATCATCTGCCGCGTCTGGTGCGCGCGGTCGAGGAAGAGGGCGCGAATGTGCTCTGGACCTGCGATCCGATGCACGGCAACACGATCAAATCCTCGTCCGGTTACAAGACGCGGCCCTTCGATTCGGTCCTGCGCGAGGTGCGCGAGTTTTTCGCGGTGCATAATGCCGAAGGCACCATCCCCGGCGGTGTGCATTTCGAGATGACGGGCAAGGATGTGACCGAATGCACAGGCGGTCTGCGCGCGGTGACGGATGAGGATCTGTCGCAGCGCTACCATACGGCCTGCGACCCGCGTCTCAATGCCAGCCAGTCGCTGGAACTGGCGTTTCTTGTCGCCGAGGAACTGGTGGGACGGCGCGCGAAGCTCGCAGCCGCCATCTGATCCTTT
>SKRP01000001.1 GCA_007118445.1 Natronohydrobacter sp. | reverse complement strand
TGACTTGGGCGATCAGCAAGAAGAAAGAGGATTTCCTCGGCAAGCGCGGGATGGAGCGCGAGAACATGGTCGATCCCAAGCGCTGGAAACTGGTGGGGCTGGAAACGCTCGATGGCTCGGTGCTGCCACATGCCGCGCTGGCTGTGGTTCCGGGCACGAATGCCAACAAGCAGGCGCGGACCGAAGGGCGCGTGACCTCGACCTATTATTCCGCCACGCTGGGGCGCGGCATCGCGATGGGGCTGGTGGAACGCGGGCCCGAGCGGATGGGTGAGGAACTCAGTTTTGCCGGTGAGGGCGACAAACGCATCAAGGCGCGGATCGTGGGTCCGGTCGTCTATGACAAGGAAGGGGCAAAGCAGAATGTCTGAGCATCTTATCAGCGCCCTGCCCGAAGCGCGCGCCGAGGGTTTCGTGCAGATTGCCGAAGCGGGCTTGCAAGGCATGATCACCCTGCGCGGCGATCTGGCCTCGGCCGCAGTGGCGATGGCTGTGCAATCGGTCACGGAATGCGCCCTGCCCGAGGCGCGCAGGATTACAGCGTCTGGCAAAGCCTCGGTGGCATGGATGTCGCCGGATGAATTGCTGATCCTGTGCCCGCATGAGGCGGCAGCAGAAATCGAGGCGGCGTTGCGCACAGCGCTGTCGAGCGAATTTGCGACGGTTGCCACAGTCTCGGATGCGCGCGCTGTGTTCATGGTGAAGGGCGCGGGTTGGCGCGATGCGCTGGCGAAACTCTGCCCGGTGGATTTCAGCACGCTCGCGCCTGGCGATATCCGCCGCACGCGGGCCGCCCAGGTCGCGGCGGCGATCCTCGTCACCGGGCCGGAGGAGGCGCGCGTGATCTGCTTCCGCTCGGTCGCGCAGTATATGTTCGACCTGCTCGCGCAGGCGGCCTCGACCGGCTCGGAACCGGCGCTCTACAGCTAAGTAATTTCGCCCCGCCCCTTGACCTTTGGCGGGCGGGGTCTCTTATTCAGGGCAGTCAATCATAACGACAGACGAGGAAAAACCATGGCTTTCACCCTTCCTGACCTGCCCTATTCGCATGATGCTCTGGCCGATCTCGGCATGAGCCGCGAAACACTGGAATTTCACCATGACATCCACCACAAGGCCTATGTGGACAATGGCAACAAGCTGATTGCCGGGACCGAATGGGAAGGCAAATCGCTGGAAGATATCATCACCGGCACCTATCAGTCGGGCGCGGTGGCGCAGTCGGGGATTTTCAACAACGCTTCGCAGCACTGGAACCATAACCAGTTCTGGGAAATGATGGGTCCGGGGACCGGCGCAATGCCGGGCGAGCTGGAAAAGGCGCTGACCGAAAGCTTCGGGTCGGTCGACAAGTTCAAGGAAGAATTTGCCGCAGCGGGCGCGGGCCAGTTTGGCTCTGGCTGGTGCTGGCTGGTCAAGGACCAGGACGGCTCGCTGAAAGTGACCAAGACCGAGAATGGCGTGAACCCGCTCTGCTTTGGTCAGACGGCCCTTCTGGGCTGCGATGTCTGGGAGCACAGCTACTATATCGACTTCCGCAACAAGCGCCCGGCTTACCTGACCAACTTCCTTGAGAAGCTGGTCAACTGGGAAAACGTTGCCTCGCGCATGTAAGCGACGCGCGTAGGGTGCGTGGCACGCCACGCACCTTACACCCTGCGGCGCGCGTCAGCAGATGCCGCCCAAACGCCCTCTCATCCCCCACAGATCAGGTGATCCTGCGCCCCTGCGCGCAGGCGCATTGCGACCGCGCGCATCATGCGTTAGGGCGGCCATACCGGCCTCGACACAAGGCTTTGCAGTAAATCAGGGGGTATCGGGCATGCAGATCGTGATCGACGTGGCGATGGAATATCAGCTGTCGCGCCCCGAAACTGTCCTGCTCACGCTCGAAGCCGCACCGCTGGACCGCCAGGCTGTGCAGCATCAACAGCTCGATATCACCGACGCAACCCTGCAGCGCCTGTCAGCGCGCAACGGTCATGGCCCGCGCATCTGGGCGCATCTGCCCACGGACCGGCTGGTGCTGCGCTATCAGGCGCAGGTCGCCCTGCACCGCGCGGACAGCCCGCTTGACGCGCTGCAGGCAAGCACGCTGCAAGCCTTGCCCGCTGATGTGCTCACCTATCTGCGGCCCTCGCGCTTCTGTCCGTCAGACCTGTTCGAAAATTTCGCCACCGAACACTTCGGCGATCTGCAGGGCGGTGCGAAGATCGCCGCGATCCGGGACTGGGTGGCCGCCACCATCGCCTATGTGCCCGGCAGCTCGAATGCGCGCACCTGTGCCCATGAAACCTTCAACATGCGCCAGGGGGTCTGCCGGGATTTCGCGCATCTGGTCTGCACGCTGGCACGCGCGTCACAGATCCCGGCGCGCTACACAGCAGGCTACAGCCCGCAGGTCACCCCGCCCGATTTCCACGCTGTGGCCGAGGTCTGGCTGGACGACGCATGGCATGTCGTCGACCCTACGGGCATGAGCAGCACAGCCACACTGGCGGTGATCGGATCCGGGCGCGATGCCTGCGACGTGGCCTTCATGGAAACGCAGGGCCCGGCCTATCCGATCAGCCATTCAGTGCGCGTGCTCTGACCCGGCGCGCGGCGCTCAGACGCGTTCAAGCGACAGCGCAATCCCCTGCCCGCCGCCAATGCACATCGTCACCAGCGCGCGGGTGCCGCCGATCCGCGCCAGCTCATGCAGCGCCTTGATCGTGATGATCGCCCCTGTCGCCCCCACCGGATGGCCCAGTGCAATCGCGCCGCCATTCGGGTTCACTCGTCCCGCATCCAGCCCAAGCCTTGCACTGACCGCCAGCGCCTGCGCCGCAAAGGCCTCATTCGATTCAATCACGTCGAAATCCCCGACCGACAGCCCTGTGCGCGCGCAAAGCGCCTCGACCGCAGGCACCGGGCCGATCCCCATCACTTCGGGCCGCACCCCCGCATGGGCATATCCGGTGATCCGCGCGAGCGGCGTGAGGCCCGCTTTCTCGGCAGCACTTGCCCGCGCCAGCACCAGCGCCCCGGCCCCGTCATTAATCCCGCTGGCATTGCCTGCCGTGACGGAGCCATCCTTGCGGAACGCGGGGCGCAGCCCTGCCAGCACTTCCAGGCTTGTCGCTTTGGGATGCTCGTCCACTTCGAACATCACCTCACCCTTGCGGGTCTTCACAGGCACCGGCACGATCTGATCCGCAAAGCGCCCCTCTGCGATCGCCCTGGCCGTGCGGGTCTGGCTTTCCAGCGCGAAAGCGTCCTGCATCTCGCGGGTGATCCCATGCTCAGCGGCGACATTTTCTGCCGTGACGCCCATATGCCCGGTCCCGAAAGGACAGGTCAGCGCACCCACCATCATGTCAACGGTACCCGCATCGCCCATCTTCTGCCCGAAGCGGGCGGCAGGCAGGATGTAGGGGGCGCGGCTCATGCTCTCGGCCCCGCCCACCAGCGCAAAGTCCGCATCCCCCAGCGCCAAAGCCTGCACGCCAGAGACAATCGCCTGCACCCCCGACCCACACAGCCGGTTGACGTTCATCGCAGGCACCGTATCAGGCACGCCCGCCCCCATCGAGGCCCGGCGCGACAGATACATATCCGCAGGTTCCGTCGCCAGCACAGTGCCGAAAACCACTGTCCCGATCTGCTCTGGTGCAACACCTGCGCGCGACAGCGCGGCCTCTGACACGATCCGCCCCAGATCAATGGGCGCGACACTTGCCAGCGATCCACCAAACCCGCCAATGGCGGTGCGCGCACCGCCCAGAATCACGATTTCTTCCATGAAAGCCCCCTCTGCCTAACTGAGAACAGTCTAGGCGTGTGTGCCGGGCCAATCCAGCAAAACGCAGCGTCTCTGGTGTTCTATTCCTGACGAAACGTGCCGCCCTAGGCGACGATGGTCCGCCTTGCGGGACGGAGCGGACATCGACCAGCGAAACCGGCATTGAAGAAACCGCTCATTCATAGCGCGGCATCACGATGTCTTTTTGGGCAGGCTGCGGGCCACTTGGGAATGCCGGATCCATGC
>SKRP01000175.1 GCA_007118445.1 Natronohydrobacter sp. | reverse complement strand
TGGGCTTCGGCGCAGGATCTGCTCAAGGCGCTGGAAACCCGCCGGATCCCCGGCCCCAATATCGCCCCGCCCGGAACCGGGGCCGCACGCAAGCGGGTGCGCGAAGTGTTTCGCGATCTGGGTCCGGGTCTGGGTGATGTGGCGCTGCGCTGCTGCTGCCGGCTGGAAGGGGTGGAAGCCGCCGAGACCGCAATGGGCTGGTCAGCGCGGTCCGGCAAGATTGTGCTGCGCATCGCCCTGCAGCGCATGAGCCGCTTCTATCAGCATCTGGGAGCGGATGAGATGATGATCGGCTAAGCTTGGCCCTGCCAGCGCGTGCGCTCTGCTGGCCTTTACTCTGCCAGCGCAGCATCCAGCGCATCCTGCGCACTCATCCACAAGGCTTCGGCCCGGTCCAGCCCCTCCATCACTTCGGCATATTTGGCCTGCCAGACCCGCAGATCACCTTGCCGCGCGTCCTCGTACAGCTCTGTATCTGCCAGCTTGCGCGCCAGCTTGTCGCGCATTTCCTCCAACTTGGCGATGCGCGCCTCGCATTTGCGCAGATCGCTGCGCAACGCGCTGATCTCGTCGCGACCGGGCCGGGGTTTTGCTTTCGCCGCAGGCTTTTCGCGCGCAGGCTTTGTGTTCCCTGCCAGCAGAAAGCCGCGATATGCTTCCAGATCGCCCTCATAGGGGGTCACCTGCCCGTTCGACACCAGCCACAGCCGATCCGCCACCAGCGACAGCAGATGCATGTCATGGCTGACCAGCACGACCGCGCCCGTATAGGCGGTCAGCGCCTCGACCAGCGCTTCGCGGCTTTCGATATCCAGATGGTTGGTCGGCTCGTCAAGGATCAGCAGATGCGGCGCGTCAAGCGTCGCCAGAAGCAGCGACAGCCGCGCCTTCTGCCCGCCCGAAAGCCTGCGCACCACTGTTTCGACCTGTTCCGCCATCAGCCCGAACCCTGCCAGCCGCGCGCGCAGACGCGGTGGCATCTCGCCGGGGCGGGCGCGTTGCAGATGCTGAAGCGGCGTTTCATCCAGTTCCAGCTCATCGACCTGATGCTGTGCGAAATACCCCACGCGCAGCTTTGACGCCCGTGTGACCGCGCCGCTGCCCGCCAGCTTCTCGGCCAGCAGTTTCGACAGCGTGGATTTCCCCTCGCCATTGCGCCCCAGAAGCGCGATGCGGTCATCCTGATCAATGCGCAGATCAAGCCCGCGCAGCACTGGCGGGCCGCCATAGCCCACGGACACGCCTTCCAGCCGCAGGATCGGCGGCGACAGCTCTTCGGGCACAGGGAAGCTGAACACATGGCGCGCCGCTTCCGCAGGCGGCGTGATCGGCGTCAGCTTTTCCAGCATCTTCACGCGCGATTGCGCCTGTTTGGCCTTGGATGCCTTGGCCTTGAAGCGATCGACGAATTTCTGCATATGCGCGCGCTGTGCCGCGACCTTCTGCGCTTCCGCGGCCAGCACTGCGCGCTGTTCGGCCCGCGTGCGCGCGAATGTGTCATAACCGCCTGCGTAAAGCGTCAGCTTGCGGTCCTCCAGATGCAGGATATGATCGACCGCGCGGTTCAGCAGGCCCCGGTCATGGCTGATGATGATGACCGTATGCGGATATTTCGCCAGATAGCTTTCCAGCCAGAGCGCGCCCTCAAGGTCCAGATAGTTGGTCGGCTCGTCCAAGAGCAGCAGATCGGGCTCGGCAAACAGCACGCCCGCCAGCGCCACCCGCATCCGCCAGCCCCCCGAGAAATCCGAACAGGGCCGCAGCTGCGCCTCGGCATCAAAGCCCAGGCCCTTGAGGATCGCACTCGCGCGCCCCTCGGCCGACCAGGCGTCGATATCGGCAAGCCGGGTCTGCACCGCCGCGATGCGGGCGGCATCGGTTGCAGTCTCGGCCTCGGCCATCAGCCGCGCGCGCTCTTCATCGGCGGCCAGAACTGTGTCGATCAGCGAGGTCGCGGATGACGGCACTTCCTGCGCCACACCACCGATCCTTGCGCGCGAGGGCAGGCTGATCTCGCCGCCCTCCAGCGCCAGATCGCCCCGGATCAGCCGGAAGAGCGTGGTCTTGCCTGCCCCGTTGCGCCCGACCAGCCCGACCTTGTGGCCGGTGGGGATTGTGGCCGAGGCCGCCTCGAAAAGCGGGGAGCCGTTGATGGAATATGAGAGATCCTGAATTCGCAGCATGGCCTGCCCCTGCCCGCTTGCCGCGCGCGCGTCAAGCCCCTGCCCCGGCTTTAGGTGCTATTTCCCGTTGCGCGCCAGCCGCACCACCGCCATGTCACGGATCGCGACCGGATCGCCGGTGCGGCACCAGTCGCTGGCACGCGCGCGGGCGATGATTGCCCGGCGCAGCGGTTCCGGGTCGCCCCATGTGGCATAAAGCTTCGCATCAGTCGCAAAGACAGGTTGCAGCCCGTCATTCAGGATCGCTTCCCAGACCGCAGCTGCTGTGCCCGGACATTGCGGCTTGCGGTAATCGTCGAAAACGACCACGCCGTTTTCCTGCAGCACCTGCCGGGCCGAGGCCGTGTCCTCGCGCACATTATCATAGACATGCGAAGCATCGATATGCACGAACCGGCACGAACCAGCAGCGACATGGCCGCAAATCTCGCCTGTCGGCCCCTGCACGATCTGGGGCAGCTGGTCATGAAAGGCCAGATAATTCGTCTCGAAGGCCTGCCGCGTCGGGGTCTTGTTACCGAAAAACGCCTTTTCGACCGGGTTGGTGCCCTCCCAGGTCATGACCTCCTCGAACAGGTCACACACGGTCAGCCGCTCGCCCGGTTTCAGCTTCTGGCCCATCAGGATGGCGCTCTTGCCCAGAAACGTGCCCAGCTCCAGCAGATCGCCCTTGGTGCCCGTGTCATTCTGGAAGTCGAGCGCCCAGGCGAACCCTGCCTGATCAATGGGGTTAAACCAGCCAGGAATGTCGTTATATTTCATGCAAATCACCCGAAACCATGCAGAGGCAGCATAGAAACCGCCTATCGCCGGGTCAATCCATCACATCGGCACATTTAACCCCAACAGGATGGCCAGCCCCCCTGCAGGTTTCATCTTGCCAAAAATACTCAATCACACCATTGCGGGGGCGCGCATCCGCAGACCTGATGCGCATCCCCGGCGGCGATCATCCGCGCAAAACGCCGCCCGTGGCCTTTGCCACTTTCTCGATGATCTTGCGGCTGACGGCTTCGATATCCTCTTCGGTCAATGTGCGGGTCTGCGGCTGCAGGCGCACGCTGATGGCCAGTGACTTGCGGCCTTCGCCGAATTGCGCTTCCGCCTTGGGGCCGGTGAATTCGTCAAAAACCTGCACGCCCGCGACCAGTGATTTATCCGCCCCGGCCGCCGCATTGGTGACATTCAGCGCCTCGACCTGCGCATCCAGCACGAAAGCGAAATCCCGGTCCACCGGCTGCAACGCATTGATCGCCAGCGGTGCGCGCGCGGTCTTGCGCGCCTTGGGCAGGGGCGGGTTTTCGAGCAGCACAGTGAAGCCCATGACCGGGCCTTTCAGGTCATAGGTTTTCAACAGGCGCGGATGCAATTCGCCATAGATCGCCAGCGGCAGTTTCGGCCCGAGGCTGATCACCCCCGCCCGCCCCGGATGAAACCAGCCCGGCAGGTTGCGATGAATCTGCGCCTTGGCCGGGGCCCCGATGGCCGACAGCACGGCCTCGGCATCCGCCTTCGCGTCATAGAGATCAGCCACGCGGCGGCTGCCATAGGGATCGCGCGGCGCGACAGACCCCACAAGGATCCCCGCCGCCTGCAGGCTCTGCTCCCCCGGCTCGCCGCCTGCGAAAACCGGCCCGACCTCGAACAGCGCCAGATCGAGCGTGCCGCGCGCCTGATTGCGTGCAGCTGCCTGCAACAGCCCCGGCAGCAGATCAGGCCGCATATGGGTCATTTCCGACGAGATCGGGTTTTCCAGCCGCACCGCATCCGACCCGCCACCAAAGAGCTGCGCCGAGCCCGCATCGATGAAGCTGTAGGTCACGCATTCATTATAGCCCAGCCCCGCCAGCGCGCGCCGCG
>SKRP01000163.1 GCA_007118445.1 Natronohydrobacter sp. | reverse complement strand
GGCTGGAAGCGCATCCCCTATCTGTGGTTCGGATCGCTCTGGCAATTCGGCGGGCTGGCGATCATGCCTTTCGCGCTCTTGGTCCTGACCGGCGATGTGGTCCATGACGTGCCCTTCGCGGGCGAGGTTATCGCCGCACTCGCCTTCCTGATGACCGGCTTCGGGCTGCATATGACCCAGACGGCGGGCATCGCGCTGGCGGCAGATCGCGCGGATGATGAAACCCGCCCGCGCGTGGTGGCACTGCTTTATGTCACCTTCCTGGCGGGCATGGCGATATCGGCGCTGATCGTGGGCTATTTGCTACGCGATTTCAGTGACTTGCGGCTGATTCAGGTGGTGCAGGGCTGCGCGGTGTTCACCTTGGTGCTGAATGTCATTGCGCTGTGGAAACAAGAAAAGATCAAGCCGATGACGCGCGAAGAGCGCGAGGCACCGAAACCCGCTTTCCGGGACGCATGGCGCGACTACATGTCAGGCGGTCAGGCGGGGCGGCTGCTCGCGGTGGTGTTCGTGGGCGGGCTGGCCTTCAACATGCAGGACGTGCTGCTCGAACCCTATGGCGGCGAAATTCTCGGCCTGTCCGTGGCGGCGACCACGACGCTGACAGCCGTCTGGGCTGTGGGCGCGCTCTTGGGCTTCTGGCTGGCCGCCAAATGGCTGGCACGCGGCATGGACCAGTTCCGCATGGCCGCACGCGGGATCCTTGCAGGCATCTTCGCCTTCTCTGCAGTGATCTTCGCAGGGCCGCTGCAATCGAGCTTCATCTTCTTCGCAGGCGCCTTCGGCATCGGCTTTGGCCTCGGGCTGTTTGCAGTGGCCACGCTGACAGCGGCGATGGAAATGCCCCGGCGCGGCATTGTCGGCGGTGGCATGGCGCTGGGGGCCTGGGGAGCGGCGCAGGCGACTGCCGCGGGGCTGGCTGTGGCACTGGGCGGCGGCATTCGCGATACTGTGCAGGGGCTGGCCAATGCCGGGCACCTGGGCGCGGGCCTGATGACCCCGGATATCGGCTATTCTGTCGTTTACCATATCGAGATCGGGCTTTTGTTCCTGACGCTCATCATTCTCGGCCCGCTGGTGCGGACCCGGATTCACGACCCCGACCAAAACCGCAATCAACGGATCGGCCTGGCCGATTTCCCAACCTGACCCTCAAGGAGGACACCTCATGGATGCCCCATATGGCTGGATTTTCTTCGGCAATTTCGATCTGGCACTGATCTCGCTCTATATGTTCTGGCTCTTCTTTGCCGGGCTGATCTACTACATCCAGCGCGAGAACCAGCGCGAAGGCTATCCGCTGGAGAACGAAGACGGCACGCTGACCAGCTCGAACCTCTCGACGCCGGAGCCCAAGACCTTCATCCTGCCGCATGGCCGGGGCGAATACAAAGCGCCCGATCATGAGCGCGAAACCCGCGATCTGGCGCTGGCACCGACCTCGGGCGGGACGGGCTTCCCCTTCGCGCCAACCGGCAACGCGCTGAAAGACGGGGTTGGCCCGGCATCCTGGTCCGCGCGCCGCGATGAGGCCGAGCTTGATGGCCACGGCCATGCCAAGATCCAGCCCATGGCGAAACTCGGCGAGTTTTCGGTCGCTGCGGGCCGTGATCCGCGCGGTCTGCCGATCATCTGCCATGACCGCAAGAGCCCCGGCAAGGTCAGCGATATGTGGGTCGATGTGCCCGAACAGCTGGTTCGCTACCTGGAAGTCACGCTCGATGATGGTGGCAAGCGGATGGTGCCGATGCCTATGGTCAAGATCAAATCCGACCGCGTGATCGTCAATGCGCTGGACAGCGAAAGCTTCAGGGACATCCCGACCATCGCGTCAGATGCGCAGATCACCAAGCTCGAGGAAGAGAAGGTCTCGGCCTATGTCGCGGGCGGCTATCTCTACACGGCCGACAAGCGCGCGTCAGAGTGGAAAGCGCTCTCGAAAGCCCTGTCAGAACCGGCATGAATGACCGGCTGACCATACGACCATAAAAAACAAGGAACCGACCCATGTCACATGATGATTTCGCCTTTGAACCCGTGGAGGGATTGCCGGAACGGCCCCCGGAACATGAGATCATCCTGTGGCAGGGTCGGCCTGACATTTTCGCGCTCGCGCGGGAATCGTTCAAGATCACCTGGATCACCGCCTATTTCGTTGTGATCGTCGCCTGGCGCGCCTCTGTGGGCGCGGCTGATGCGGGGCTTGCAGGCGCGGTGGCTTTCGGGCTTCCCTATGTCGGGCTGTGGCTGGCCGCGATGGCGGTGATCTTCGCGCTGGCCACTGTGGTCGCGCGCACGACCGTCTACACTGTGACCTCGGCCCGCGTGGCAATGCGGATCGGGGCTGCGCTGACCGTCACGCTCAACCTGCCCTTCCGCCAGATCGCCCGCGCCGACCTGACCACGCGCCGCAATGGCACAGGGACGATCGCGCTGGAAACTCTGGGCGAGACCAAGTTTTCCTATCTGATCCTCTGGCCGCATTGCCGCCCCGGCCATGTGCGGGTGACCAAGCCCGCGCTGCGCGCCATCCCGGATGCGGCCCGCGTCGCCGAAATCATCGCGGAAGCGGCGGAAACGCGGCTCGCACAACCTGTTCTTGAACGCCAGAGCACGCCTGCGGGCGATCTGGTCGCTGCCGAATAAGGAGGTCTTGTTATGGCAATGCAACCTTCCCCGAATTTCAAGCGCACTGACAATAACGACATGATCCCCATCGGTCTGGTGCGGGCCATGTTCGCCCTGCCGGTCGCAGCACTGCTGCTGGTGGGCTATGCCAGTATGACCGAGCGCCCGCGTGTCGCGGTGCCCGATAATGGTGCCGTGGCTGAAAGCTGGACCATAAGTCTGGTCGGCAATGATGCTCAGGCCGTCACCGTTCTGGATGCCGAGGGCAACCTGATCGCCGATATGGCGCATGGCGGCTTTGTCACAGTCATCCAGAATGGACTGATGACCATGCGCCGGCGTCACGGCATCGACCCGGCGCTGCCGCTGGAAATCGTGCGTTTCGAGAATGGCCGTCTGGCCGCTGTCGATCCACTCACCGAATACCGTGTCGAGCTGTCGCAGTTCGGCGGGGACAACCAGGCCGCATTCGAACGGCTGCTGAAAACAATGAACTGAACAAACACAAAAAACCAAGGGAAAAACCAATGTCACTCTTCTCTCGAAAGGTCGAACAGGTGCCCTGCACTGTCGAAGTGTCGCACCGTTTTGAAGCCCTGCACGCCCATGTCCGTTTCAATGATGGCTCGGTCGTGCATCCCGGTGATGAAGTGCTCGTCCAGGGCCCGCCCGTATTGGCGGCCTGGGGCGAGGTCATCAGCGAGGACCGCACCGCCACGATCACCCGCGCGAACGCGCTGGAACGGCTCTGGACGCGGATGACGGGCGATTTGGAATTCATGGAACTCTGTGAATTCTCTTTCTCAGAGGAGATGAGCGTATGAACATGCATGCCACCACCCATGAAGAACTCGCGGCCGAAATTGGCGACCGTTTCGACACGGATGCCATGGCGCAGGAATCGACTCTGCTGAACCCGCGTTTCTACACCACTGATTTCGACGAGCTGGACCGTATCGACGTGACCCCTGTGCGCGAGGAATGGGACAAGCTGATCGGGCAGATGAAATCGGACCCCAACAAGGGCCATTTCAAGAAGAATGCCGATTGGGACAAGGTCGATTGGGACAATATGGAGCCCAAGCTGAAGCGCGAATTCATCGACTTTCTGGTGTCGAGCTGCACTGCCGAGTTTTCGGGCTGCGTGCTCTACAAGGAAATGAAGCGCAGGGGCCAAAATCCTGACATTTGCGAGCTGTTCAACTACATGGCCCGCGACGAGGCGCGGCATGCCGGTTTCATCAATGACGCGCTGCGCGAAGCCGGTGTGGCGGTGAATCTGGGCTTTCTGACCAAGGCCAAGAAATACACCTATTTCCGGCCGAAATTCATCTATTACGCCACATATCTGTCGGAAAAGATCGGCTATGCGCGCTATATAACGATCTATCGCCATCTTGAGGCGAACCCCGAGAAGCGCTTCCACCCGATCTTCAAATGGTTCCGCGAATGGTGCAACGATGAGTTCAGCCATGGGGAAGCCTTCGCGCTCTTGATGCGCACTGACCCCAAGCTGACAGAGAGTTTCGCCAACAAGCTGTGGATCCGGTTCTTCCTGACCGCCGTTTATTCGACGATGTATGTGCGCGACCATGCGCGGCCTGCGTTTCATGAAGCGCTTGGCGTCGATATCGACTGGTATGATCAGGAAGTGTTCCGCAAGACATCCGAGATCGCGAAACAGGTCTTTCCGATGGAGCTGGATATCGACCATCCGCGCTGGATGCCGAACCTCAAGCGGATGGAACGCGCGTTCCGCAAGATGGAAGCAGCCGAGAAACAGGGCGGGCTTGGCGGCAGGCTGGCGAAGCTCGGCGCAATGAGTTCCGCAGCGCTGGCCTTTGCGAGCCTCTACACCATCCCGGTCAAGAAAAGCACGCCGCCCGCATCGGTGCGTCTGGAACCCGCTTACTGAACTGTAGGGTGCGTGGTGACCACGCACCTTACCCCAACCCACAGGAGACCTGCCCATGTTCGAGACGCCCTGGATAGCTGCACTTGCTGCGCTCTTCCTGTGGTGGTTCGCGACCGGCATTCTGCTGTGGCGCGTTCATAGCGCCGACAAAGGTGGCCCGGATCAGCATATCTGGTCGGTCCTGCTCTCGCTTCCGCTGCTCGCCATCGGCGCGCTGGGCGTCAATGCCACGCTGGGCGAGGCCAGCCCGCAGAATGTCTGGCTGGCTTTCCTGTCGGCGCTTGCGCTCTGGGGCTGGGTCGAACTCGCGTTTCTGTCAGGCATCATCACTGGCCCGAACAATGCCCCCTGCCCCCCCGCACTGGACCCGCAAGAGCGATTCTGGGCTGCTTTCCGCACCGTCGCGTGGCATGAGTTCCTGCTGCTCGCGATCCTGTGCGCGCTCATTGCCGCCTCGATCGGGGCCGAGAACGCCTTTGCGCTCTGGACCTTCCTGGTCCTCTTTCTCGCGCGCATCTCGGCCAAGCTGAACCTGTTCCTTGGCGTGCCGCGCATCAACACGGATTTCCTGCCCAAACCGCTTTCGCATCTGTCCAGCTATTTCCGCCAGGGTCCGGTCAGCGGCTTCTTCCCGCTCTCGGTAACCCTGCTTGCACTGGCTGTGGGCTGCTTTCTCGAACGCCTCTGGCGCGCATATATGGCCGCGGATCAAGGTGCCATCATCGGCTTCACATTGCTTGCGATGCTCACCGCCCTCGCCCTTCTGGAACACTGGTTCATGGTGTGGCGCGTGCGCGACGACAAACTCTGGCGCTGGATGATCCCGGCGCAAGCTTCCAAACACCCGAAAACATGACCACGAAGAAGAACCGAGGGGATCCCAATGGACTTTGATCAACATTTCACCCAAGCGTTGGACGGGCTCAAGAGCGATGGCAATTATCGCATCTTTGCCGAGGTCGAACGCCAATGCGGCAGTTTCCCCAAGGTCAAGCGCTTCGTTGGCGACACTGTGCAGGAAGTCACGGTCTGGTGTTCCAATGATTATCTGGGCATGGGCCATCACGCAGATGTCGTCCAGACCATGGTCGATGCGGTACAAAGCTGCGGCACAGGTGCAGGCGGCACGCGCAATATCTCGGGCAACAACCACATGCACCGGCTGCTCGAAAAGGAAATGGCCGATCTGCATGGCAAGGAATCGGCGCTGCTCTTCACATCGGGCTATGTCTCGAACTGGGCCGCGCTCTCGACACTGGGCGCGCGGATCCCGAATGCCGTGATCCTGTCGGATGAAAAGAACCATGCCAGCATGATCGAGGGCATCCGCCATTCCCGCGCCGACAAGGTGCTCTGGAAACATAATGACTGGCGCGATCTGGACCGCAAAATGAAAGCGGTGGGCGACCGCCCCAAGATCGTGGCCTTTGAATCGGTCTATTCGATGGATGGCGATATCTGCCCGATGCGCGAAATCGTTGAGGTGGCCGAAGCCCATGGCGCGATGACCTATCTCGATGAGGTCCACGCAGTCGGCATGTATGGCCCGCGCGGTGGTGGTATCTCTGAAGAGCGGGGCCTTGCTGATCGCATCACGCTGATCGAGGGCACCCTGGGCAAGGCATATGGTGTCATGGGTGGCTATATTACCGGCTCGGAGGCGCTATGCGATTTCGTGCGTTCCTTCGCGTCGGGCTTCATCTTCACAACCGCCTTGCCCCCGGCCTGCGCAGCTGCCGCAACAGCTTCGGTCCGGCATCTGAAGCATTCTCAGGCCGAGCGCATTGCCCAGCATGAGCGGGTGGCCCGGTTGCGCGCGAAACTGGATGCAAAGGGCATCCCGCATCTACCCAATGACAGCCATATCATTCCGGTCATGATCGGGGATCCGGTGAAATGCCGCATGATCTCGGATATCCTGATGCAGGATTGGGGCATCTATGTGCAGCCGATCAACTATCCGACAGTGCCCAAGGGCACCGAGCGGTTGCGCATCACGCCGGGGCCGCTGCATTCGGATGCGGATATGGACCATCTGGTAACAGCGCTTGCCTCGCTCTGGCAGCAATGTGCTCTTGCACATGCTGTTGCGTGACCTGTGTCTTGACAAATCGCGCAAACAGGACAGCTATCAGGGTGCCAATAATCGGGAGGCCACAAGAATGACCATGATACCACGCGCCGCATTTGTCGCAGCCGCGCTTGCCATGTCTGCTTCTGCAGCACAGGCGGGCGATATCGAAGCCGGGGCCAGCGCGTTCCAGAGCCAGTGCCAGAACTGCCACAATGTCATAGACAGCGAAGGCGAAGTGCTGGCCGGACGCCCCAATGTCCGCACAGGCCCCAACCTCTATGGGGTGGTCGGGCGTCAGGCGGGCACCGAGGATTTCCGCTATGGCGGCTCACTGGTCGAAGCAGGTGAGGCCGGGCTGGTCTGGGACACCGAAAACATGGTTCCATACCTGCTTGATCCGAATACCTTCCTGCGTGATACGCTCGACAACCGGCGCGCGCGCAGCCAGATGTCCTTCCGCGTGCGCGACGACGCGACCGCAGAGAATATCATCGCCTTTCTCGCGCAGTTCGGCGCAGTCGAGGACGCTGAGGAAGAAGCAGCAGCCGACAGCTGAACAGCAGCCCTGACGCAGATCAAAGGCCCTGACCATCGCTGGTCAGGGCCTTTTTCATCTTGCGCTCTGGCCTGCGTCAGTTCTGCAGATAGCTTTCCATACTGTCATCGAGCGCATCCTTCCACGGTGTATGATGCACAGGGGCCATGCTGCCGGTAATGACCGAACGGTAGCAATTGTCACGGAACGCCATGATATCCTTGGACTTATGTGTCTTCCATTCAAGGAACGCATCGGTTGCGCCATCAACATCGAAGGACGGATAATCGGTTTCCGCGATCAGTTCCTTGATATACTCTGCCTGATACTGGATCGCATATTTCGTGTCATCGCTGGCTTCTTCGCGCGCGACACGCTCTTCCACATCGGCGATCAGCACATCCTTGTCCGAGGGGATCTCGATCTTGCCCATGATCGCATCGCGCACCCACCAGGCTTGCGCGTCGAACATGTTGAAGGTGAACCACTGGTCCTGCATCCCCAGATAGAACATCTTCGGGTTATGCACCCAGACCACGCCCTTATACAGATCCGCTGTGGCCAGCCGGTTGGCGGTTTTCAGGCGCAGATCGTCGGGCAGGAAGTTGAAGAAATGCTTGTAGCCGGTGCACAGGATGATCGCATCGATCTCTTTCGAGCTGCCATCGCTGAAATGCGCCGTGTTCCCTTCAACCCGGTCAAGCGCGGGCTTCTCTTCCCAATTCGCGGGCCATTTGAATCCCATCGGCGCCGAGCGGTAGCAGGAGGTGATGGATTTCGCGCCATATTTCCAGCATTGCGACCCGATATCCTCTGCCGAATAGGACGCGCCCATCACCAGAATGTCCTTACCCGCAAACTCGCGCGCATCGCGGAAGTCATGGGCGTGCAATACGCGGCCATTGAAGCTCTCGAAGCCCGGATATTGCGGCACATTCGGCACCGAAAAATGCCCCGAGGCGACGATCACATGGTCAAAAGTCTCGGAATAGACGTGATCCTTCGCATGGTCATGCACAGTCACTGTGAACAGCCCTGTATCGTCATCATAGTCAACCCAACGCACTGCCGTGCTGAACCGGATCCAGTCGCGCACACCGGCTTTTTTCACACGCCCCTCGATATAGTCGAACAGCACCGCGCGCGGCGGGTAAGAGGCGATCTGCTTGCCAAAATGCTCCTCAAAGGAATAATCGGCAAATTCCAGCCCTTCCTTGGGACCGTTCGACCATAGATAGCGATACATCGAGCAATGCACCGGCTCGCCATTCTCGTCCAGACCCGTGCGCCAGGTGTAATTCCACAACCCGCCCCAATTGTCCTGTTTTTCAAAGCAGACAATCTCGGGGATGGTTTCACCCTTGGCGGCAGCGGATTGAAAGGCGCGCAGCTGTGCCAGGCCGGACGGGCCCGCGCCGATAATGGCAATGCGTTTCTGGGACATGGGATGCTCCGTGTTGGCAGATTTGGACCAATTATGTATTCTGGCTGAACCAAAACTGCGCCAATAAGGACCAATCTGTCAACCAATTTTAATCGTGGGAAACCAAATTTCACGGGCAGAGCGGAAATCCTCTCTCGCGCTGCTGTTTTCCTGTGCTAGACCTGTGCCATGATCGGACCCAGCTTCGCCCATCGCATCGCCATGCGCAGCCTGCTGCCCAGCTATCGGGTGGGCATGTCTCAGGAAATCTGCATCGGGATGCTGGTGCCGCTGAGCGGGCCTGCCGCGGCCTGGGGCCAGCCGGGGCTGAACGGCTGCCGCATCTGGGAGGACTGGCTGAACTCGGCGGGTGGCGCGCTGATCCAGGGCCGCCGCTACCCTGTCCGCATCATCGCCGAGGATTGCGGCACCACAGCGGATGAGACGCTTGAAGCCGCGCGCAAGCTGGTGCTTTCGGACAGGGTGGCGCTGCTGATGCTGCTGGGCGGGGACAGCGTGGCCCCGCTGCGCGGCTTTCTGAACGAACACAAGGTGCTGGCCTCGACCCTGCTGCCCACGGATCTGTCCCCGGATGCGCGCTATCTGATCGCCCCGTCCGAGGTCCACCCGGTCTATAATGTCACCGGGGTTTCCTGGCTGGCGCGCAATCGCCCCGACCTGCGCCGGATCGCGCTGTGCAGCCAGCGCGACGCCTTTGGCCTGCCCTCGCTCGCGACTTATCGCGCGGCGATCAGGGCCGCCGGTCTGAATCTGAGCGCCGAGATCGTCTACAGCCCCGATCAGACGGATGTCGCCGGGATTGTGGATCCGATGCTGGCCTCGGATCCGGATATCCTGTGCTGGTGCACCAGCTACCCGCCCATGGTCCATGCGATGACCGAATATGCCCATCAACAGGGGTTCAAGGGCACGATCCTCTCCTGCACCATGGACCAGTATGACCGGCTGATCGCGCGCACATCGCCCGAATTCATGGACGGAACTGTGTTTCAGTTCCCCGATTTCGACGATCCTGAACTGACCGAGAAAGCGTTCTTCTTCAACCAGCCAAGCCTGTTCTACAGTGAATACCAGCGCCGCTTTCCCGGCACATGGAGCGCGGTGAGCTGGGAATATGCGGCGATCCTGGATATCTGGCACGCAGCGGTCGAGACAGTGGGCGCGCTCGGGCCTGCCTCGGTGATGGCAGCGATGCGCCAGATGGGCAAGGTCAGCCATGCCTTTGGCCCGGCGCAATGGTGGGGCGAGACGCTGTTCGGGATCGATAATGCGCTGGTCGGCGACTGGCCGGTCGTGCAGATCAACGATGGCAAGGCCCGGATCGTCAGTTTCGAATCAGTGCCGGACTGGCTGGCGCAGCACGAAACGCAGCTTCTCGCTGAAATGTCGGAACTTGGTCAGCTCTGGCATCAACGATTCGGACGCCATGGCGACAATGCGCCGCCTTCGCTGCACGGGTTCGTTCCGTAAGGTGCGTGGCTTGCCACGCACCCTACCAGACCGCGCTCAGCTTTCATGCAACAGAAGCTTCTGTTCCTCGATCAGATGCAGCTTGATGAACTCGACCGCAGCTTCGACATCGCGCGCGGCAATGGCGTTGAACAGCGTATTATAACGCTTCTGATATTCTGCAATCCGTTCCGGCGTCAGATGCCGCCGCATCAGGGCGGTGCGGAAACTCTGACGACAGACTGCAATGGTCAGCTCATAGCAGGATTCCAGCAGGGGATTGCGCGTGCCATGCGCGATCTTGCGATAGAGATCCTCCTCACAGGTCACGAAATCGGCGACATCGGTGCGCACCTGTTCGATACGTGACACGATCGCATCCAGTTCATCCAGCTCGCGCGGGCTCATGTTGATCGTGGCCAGCCGCACCATTTCCGGCTCGATGATGCTGCGCACCACCAGATGATCCAGCGGGCTTGTGCGTTCGGCCACGCTATCGGGTGCCTTGTCAGGCAAAGCGCTGGCCCGCCAAATCACGAAACTGCCGCTGCCCGCCCTGCGCCGGATGATGCTGTGAGCTTCCAGAACGTCCAGCGCCTCGCGGACCGTGTTGCGCGACACGCCCAGATCGGCCGCCAGCGAGCGTTCACTGGGCAGGCGCGTATCCGCAGGATATTCCCCGGCCTTGATCTTGGCAAAGAGTGTATCGATGACAACCTGCACTGTGCCGCCAACTGTCGGCCAGGAAATCAGTTCTGCATCCAGACTGGTCGCCATGCGCAATTCCACCTTGTTTCGCCTCGCGCCTGCAACTTGTGCATTAAGGCGGACAAGACTGTCTTCCATGCCATCAGATAATGAAAGACACCGCGAAACACCAGTGGACAATCCCGCACAGACCACCGCCCCGATGCTCGCATCGGGGCGGTGTGGACTGCACTCATTCAGCCGGCTTCAGGACGACCGCATCCCCGTCATGCTTCACGTCCCAGTTGGCCTCATCCAGACCATCTGCCTGCTGGTCCTCGCTGATCCGCATGCCGATGGTCTTTTCCAGAATGAACCCCACGACCAGCGCCGTGACCGCCCCTGCACCGATGCAGGCCAGCGTGCCAATAATCTGCATCACGATGCCGATCTCGCCGTGCTGGAACGCATATGCACCTTCTTCGATCCCCAGATAGCCGCCGCGGGGCGTGCCAGCCTGGAAAATCCCCAGTATGATCAGCCCGTAAGAGCCCGCGCCGAGGAACAGCGGAAACAGCTTGTGCTCGTCCAGCCCGCGTTTCAGCGTGAATTCATAGACCGCCCAGGCCACGAAAGGCGCGCCCAGCGACACAAGGAACATCTGCCAGGGCAGATAGACATCAAAGCCGGACGCCCCTGCCAGATAGCCTGAAAGCGGCCCCAGCAGCGTATAGGCATAATTGCGGGTCTTGTAGGCAATCAGCAGACCCGAAACCGCACCTCCGGCCCAGGCCAGCCCGTAATTGTTGAAGGTGATGCCAACCGAAGTATTCGCCATCGTTACCGACACGGCCAGCGCTTCGGGGTCGAAGAAGAACAGGCAGGACAGGATCACCATCGGCAGCCCGGCAAAGATCGTCATCAGCCCGGTCGCGGCCAGCCCGATGCTGGGCGCATTGTAGCTCGGCACTTTCGGATGCGGCGCAAACATGCCCGGACGCGCGCCGAGTTTCGGCACCAGCACCAGCGCCATGCCTGCCGGGAACAGATAGACGAAGCCCACGCCAAAGAAGTCATGGAATCCCGGATTGGTCAGTGGTCCGACCGAGCCCCATGTCGCCCAGCTCAGCGCCGAAGACACCAGCGTCGCTGCGATACACAGGATGAAATAGGCCGATGCCTTGATCCGCTCGGCGACCGCGAAATGCAGCAACACATTGATGATGCCTGCGAAACACGCCAGGAAGAACACGAAGATCTGGAAATTGTTCAGCCCCGGAAAGACATCACCGGGTACTTCATGCGCGCGGGCATTGACCATGCCGCCTCCCAGCCACCAATCGGCGATGGAATCGCCGAGCGTCGCATCTTCGATGATATAGTATTGCGCCGCCCAGAGCGAAAAGCCGATCAGGAAATAGACTGTAAAGCCGATGAAAAAGCCCATCAGCTTTTCGACAGTTGCGGTGAGCAGATTCTTGCTGCGCGTGGTGCCGGCATCAATCATAAGCAGGCCGACCACAACCATGATCGCGCCAACTGTGCCGGATGCATAGACAAGATTCTGCACAAGCGAGCTCAGACTGACCTGATCAGCCTGCACTGCTGCGAGATTAAGTGACATATCCCTCTCCTGTTCTGAGGTGGTTTCCGGGCAAGGCTGCCCCTGACCGGCACCGGCGGATAAACCAATACGCCGGAACTGGTTCTGATTTTGGTTCAGGACGGGCTTGGATCGACCTGAACACGGAAAGTTTGCCGGAAATCTGGTGTTTCGCAAAAGAAAAACTTAATTTTCAGGAATATATTTTTCTTCTATATGATTTATTGGGCAAATCTGGTGCGAACTGGCACTTCATTGGTTCAACACAGCCAACCGGTCGAGGGACCAGTCACAGACCAGGGCGACCCGGTCGCGAATCACCTGTTCGTCGATACCAGAACGTCAATGCCGGAAATGGCGGGACGGGCATGCATCTGTCCTGGTCAGTCCTGTCCCACCATGAACCCTGCCCATCCTTGCAAAATCAGACGCTTGGCAACGAAACCGTCCTGCCCTCGGGCGATCCCCCCCCGCCTTGCGACAGGCAACGAGTCGCATATGACGACAAGCCTGTCAGTTTTCACTGCATTCCAGACGCAAAATCAGTTTAAGACGGGGTCATGACCAAGAGGTTTCCCATGCGTTATTCCGGCTTTCGCGTTCTCAAAGAGGCCCTGACCGGCCACAAGGGCTGGGCCCCTGCCTGGCGCGACCCTGACCCCCAGCCGCAGTATGACATCGTCATCGTGGGCGGCGGCGGGCATGGGCTGGCCACGGCGTATTACCTGGCCAAGCAGTTCCGCCAGCACCGGATCGCTGTGCTGGAAAAGGGCTGGATCGGCGGCGGCAATGTCGGGCGCAACACCACCATCATCCGCTCGAATTATCTGCTCGATGGCAATGAACCCTTCTACGAGTTTTCCCTCAGGCTCTGGGAGGGCCTGGAGCAGGATTTCAACTATAACGCAATGGTCAGCCAGCGCGGCATCCTGAACCTGATCCATTCAGACGCCCAGCGCGACGCCTATGTCCGGCGCGGCAATGCAATGATCCTGAATGATGCGGATGCCGAGCTGCTCAGCGCCGCGCAGGTCAGGCGCGAATACCCGTTCCTGAATTTCAACGATGCGCGCTTCCCGATAAAGGGCGGGCTGGCCCAGCGGCGCGGCGGCACAGTGCGCCATGACGCGGTCGCCTGGGGCTATGCGCGCGGCGCCGACAGCCGTGGCGTGGACATCATCCAGAATTGCGAAGTCACTGGCTTCCGCATCGAAAACGGCAAGTGCCTCGGCGTCGAGACCGCACGCGGCTTCATCGGCGCGGGCAAGGTCGGTGTCGCCGTGGCGGGCAATTCCTCGCGCATCATGTCGAAAGCGGGTATGCGCCTGCCGATCGAATCCCACGTTCTGCAAGCCTTCGTCTCCGAGGGGCTGAAACCGGTCCTGCCCGGTGTCATCACCTTCGGCGCGGGGCATTTCTACTGCAGCCAGTCCGACAAGGGCGGCCTGGTTTTCGGCGGCGATCTGGACGGCTACAATTCCTATGCCCAGCGCGGCAACCTGCCCGTGATCGAAGATGTGATCGAGGGCGGCATGGCGCTCATCCCCGGTCTTGGCCGCGTGCGCCTGCTGCGCGTCTGGGGGGGGATCATGGATATGAGCATGGACGGCTCGCCCATCATCGACCGCACCGATATCGACGGGCTCTATTTCAACGGCGGCTGGTGCTATGGCGGGTTCAAGGCGACCCCGGCCTCGGGCTGGTGCTTCGCGCATCTTCTCGCCACCGACACCCCCCACAAGACCGCGACCGCCTATCGCTTCGACCGGTTCCAGCGCGGCCT
>SKRP01000312.1 GCA_007118445.1 Natronohydrobacter sp. | reverse complement strand
TGCCAGCGCTGTGGCCGCGATCATCGCCACCAGTATCGCTGTCCCGTGCGATCTGCGTTCCATGTCAGCATCCCTTTCGTGCTGCGGCGCGCGTCAGGTGTCAGGTGTCAGAAGAACTCGACCGCCACCTGCAGCAATTCATCGACCTTTGGCACATCCTCGGTCAGCGAGAAGATCACCACCAGATCGCCCTCGCGCAACATCACATCGCCATTGGGGCGCATGAATTCGCCCTTGCGCGAAATGCCGATCAGCAGCGCGCCTTCGGGAAATTCGATATCGCGCACCCGCAGATTGGACAGTTTCGAGGTGCTCAAAACCTGCGCTTCGATCACTTCGGCCTCGCGGTCGCCGACCAGATAGACCGAGCGCACCCGCCCATGCCGCACATGGCGCAGGATCGAGGACACAGTCAGCGCGCGCGGGTTGATATGCGCGTCAATCCCCATAGCGCCTGCAAGCGAGACCATGCCGGGATCGTTGATCAGCGAAATCGCCAGCGTCGCCCCCGAGGTCTTGGCGCGCACCGCCGCCAGCAGATTGGTGCGGTCATCATCGGTTAGAAGCAGCACAGCATCGGTCTTGCGGATCCCGGCCTCGTCCAGGAGATTGGCATCCATCCCGTCGCCATGCAGCACAATCGAGCGCTCCAGCGCATCGGCGGCCACTTCGGCACGGGCGCGGTTGCGCTCGATCACCTTGACGCGCACGCGCTGCGGCTGGTTTTCCAGAATGCGCGCGACCGACAGGCCGACATTGCCGCCGCCGACGATCAGCACCCGCTCCTGCCGGGTCGGCGTCTTGCCGAACACCTCGAAGGCGCGGGCCACGTCGCGGGCATCGACCAGCAGATGGATGCTGTCGCCCGCATAAAGCTGGTCCCCGGCCTCTGGTGCAAACAGCCGCTTGCCGCGCCGCACGCCCGCGACCATGATCCGCAGAGTTGGGAACAGCTCTGACAATTGCCGCAACGAGGTGTTCAGGACCGCGCAATTTTCATCCAGCGTCAGCCCGATCAGCAGCGCCTTGCCCTGAAAGAACTCATGCACGTCAAAGGCTTGCGGATAAGCCACTCGTTTCAGCGCGGCTTGCGACACTTCGCGTTCCGGGCTGATGATCACGTCAATCGGCATATGTTCGCGCCGGAACAGATCCGAATATTGCGGGTCGAGATAGGATTGCTCGCGCAGCCGCGCGATCTTGCGCGTCACGCCGAAAACCGAATGCGCGACCTGACAGGTGACCATGTTCACCTCATCCGAATAGGTCGCGGCGATCACCATATCTGCATCGCGCGCCCCGGCCTGTTCCAGAATGGTGGGGTGGCTGGCAAAACCCACCACGCCCTGCACATCCAGCGCATCGGTCGCGCGGCGCACCAGTTCGGGCTGGCTGTCGACGATGGTCACATCATTGCGCTCGCCCGACAGATGGCGCGCGATCTGCCAGCCGACCTGCCCTGCGCCGCAGACAATTACCTTCATCGCGCCCTCATGTCCCTGTTGCCCGTGCCGGGCTTGTCCAGTGTGTGACAAAACGCCTGCGCGAGTGCAAGCGCCGCGCGGCTCAGCCTTTCATCTCGGACAGTTTCGCTGTGTTCAAGCCCAGCGATTTCAGCTTGCGATGCAGCGCCGAGCGTTCCATGCCCACAAATGTCGCTGTGCGCGAGATATTGCCGCCGAACCGCTTGATCTGGGCCAGCAGGTATTCGCGCTCGAAAAGTTCACGCGCCTCGCGCAGCGGCAGCGTGGTCAACGTGCCAGACAGCACCACCCGCGCCTCTTCCTGATCGGTATCGGGCGCAGAATCGGCCTGCAGATCGCGAATCTCGATGCTGCGGCCCGGCTCGCCGAGGATCATCGCGCGCTCGATCATGTTGCGCAGCTGGCGGATATTGCCGGGCCAGCGCATGGTCTGCAGATGCGCGCGGGCGGATTCGGACAGCTCGCGCTTCGCAAGCCCCTGCGCGCGGTGCAGATCGTCGAGGAAATACTCGGCCAGCAGCGGGATATCCTCGCGCCGGTCTTCCAGTCCGGGCACGGCAATCGGCACGACATTCAGACGGTCGAACAGTTCCTGCCGGAACTGCCCCTCGCGCACCCGCGCGCCCAGATCCTGCGTGGTGGCGCTCATGACGCGCAGATCGACCCGCACCTTGTCCGTCCCGCCCAACCGCGCGAATTGCTGCTCGACCAGCACGCGCAGGATCTTCGATTGCGTTCCCATCGGCATATCGGCCACTTCATCGAGATACACCACCCCGCCATGCGCCTGTTCCAGCAAGCCCTGCTCAACCCCGCGCTCAGCGCTTTCGCGCCCGAACAGCACTTCTTCCATGCGCTCGGGCTCGATCATCGCGGCGGACACACAGACAAACGGCCCCGAGGCCCGGTCGGAATGTTCATGCACATAGCGCGCCGCCGCTTCCTTGCCGCAACCCGCAGGGCCAGTGAACATGACGCGCGCATTGGACTGGGTGACTTTCTCCAGTTGCGCGACCATGGTACGGAAGGCATGGCTGTCGCCCAGCATCTGCGCGCTCGACACATCGCGCCGCTTGAGCGCCTGATTCTCGCGCCGCAGCTTCGACGCTTCCATGGCGCGGCTGATCACCACCATCAGCTTGTCGATATTGAAAGGCTTTTCGATGAAATCATAGGCCCCCTGCTTGATCGCCGCGACCGCAATCTCGACATTGCCATGGCCAGAGATGATGACAATCGGGATGTCCGGGTTCGAGCGCTTGACCGTCATCAGAATGTCGATCCCGTCCATCTGGCTGTCCTTCAGCCAGATATCGAGGATCATCAGCGCGGGCGGGTTGGCATTGACCTCGGCCATGGCCTCGTCGGAATTGGCGGCGCGACGGGTGGCAAAGCCCTCATCCTCCAGAATATCCGAGATCAGCTCGCGGATATCGCGCTCGTCATCGACAATCAGAATATCACTCATGCACTCTCACCTTCTGAATTTTCTGCTGCCGCATCGCCCTGCCGCGGGGCCAGAACCGGCAGCCGGATCACCGCCATTGCCCCGCATTGCGTATCGCCCTCGAAAACCGGCGCATCTTCCAGCCGCAGCGTGCCGCCATGTTCCTCAATGATCTTGCGCACGATCGACAGGCCCAGCCCGGTGCCCTCGGCGCGGGTGGTCACGTAAGGTTCAAACAGTCGGGCGCGGTCTTCGGGCAGGCCGATGCCATTGTCAGCTATGGTGATCGTCAGATCGGCCCCGCCCAGGTCAAAGCCGATGCGGATCTCGGGGCTGAACGCGGACTTTGCTGCGTCGCGCCGGGACTGGATCGCCTCGCCCGCATTCTTGATCAGATTGGTGAAGGCTTGGGCCAGCATGGTTTCATCGACCTCGACCACGACCGGCGCGTCAGGCAGATCGCTGCGGAACCTGATACCCGGCTGGCCGCTTTCCTGCAGCAGAATGCTGTCGCGCAGAATCGCCACCAGATCATGCGCGCGCCGGTCGGGTTCGGGCATCCGGGCGAAGCGCGAAAACTCATCGACGATGCGGCGCAGATCATTGGTCTGGCGCACGATGACGGACGTCAGCTGCGACAGGCTTTCGGCATCTGCCGCTTCTAGCTTGCGCCGGAACTTGCGCTCGATGCGTTCGGACGAAAGCTGGATCGGCGTCAGCGGGTTCTTGATCTCATGCGCAATCCGCCGCGCCACATCGCCCCAGGCGGCCATGCGCTGCGCCGAGACCAGCTCGCTCACATCGTCAAACGCGACCACATAGCCCTCCAGCCGCCCATCGCTGCGCCGCCGTTCGGCCAGACGCACCAGCAAAGTCTCCAGCCGCCCGTCGCGCGCGAGTTTCAGCTCTTCCTGCACGCGCCCCATCGACGCCGGGCTGGATTGCAACCGCTTCAGAAGCGGCACGAATTCCGGTGCGAGTTCCTCCAGCGATGTGGCCTGCGCCGGCTCATCGGCCAGAGCCAGCATGGTCTGCGCGGCGCGGTTCACGAATTCGACGCGGCCTGACGCATCCAGCCCGACCACGCCTGCCGTGACCGAGCCCAGCACCGAATCGAACAACCGCCTGCG
>SKRP01000157.1 GCA_007118445.1 Natronohydrobacter sp. | reverse complement strand
GGCGCAGACCGGCACAGGCAAGACACTGGCCTTTGGCCTGCCGATCATGCATGCGCTTCTGAGCGCAGGACGCCCTGCGCCAAAGACCACACAAGCGCTGATCCTTGCGCCGACGCGCGAATTGGTGACGCAGATCGCGACCACGCTTGAAGGGTTCGCGCGCAAGACGCCCCTGAAAGTGCAGCGCGTCGTCGGTGGCGCGGGTCTGAACCCGCAGATCCAGAAGCTGGCCAAGGGCTGCGATATTCTGGTGGCGACACCGGGGCGCTTGCTGGACCTCTTGGACCGTCGCGCGCTGACGCTCTCGCAAACGCAGATGCTGGTGCTGGATGAGGCCGATCAGATGTTGGATCTGGGCTTCATCCATGCGCTGCGCAAGATCGCGGCGCTGCTGCCGAAAGAGCGCCAGACGATGATGTTCTCGGCAACGATGAACAAGCAGATGAACGAGATCGCGGATGCCTATCTTGACCGGCCTGAGCGGATACAGGTCGCCGCCCCCGGCAAACCCGCTGAAAAGATCGACCAATCCGTGCATTTCGTGGCCCAGGGCGACAAGGCGCGGGTGCTCGAAGGCTATCTGCGCGACCATATGGACGATCTGGCGATTGTGTTTTCCCGCACCAAGCACGGCGCCGAGAAGCTGATGAAGCTCTTGAACGGCTGGGGGATCGAGGCGGGGTCCATCCACGGCAACAAATCTCAGGGCCAGCGCGAGCGCACGCTGCAGGCGTTTCGCGAGGGGCGGCTGAAAGTGCTGGTGGCGACGGATGTGGCAGCAAGGGGCATCGATATTCCCGATGTGCGCCATGTCTACAATTATGAACTGCCGGAAGTGCCTGAAAACTATGTCCACCGCATCGGGCGCACCGCGCGGGCCGGGGCCTCGGGGCGGGCGATTGCGTTTTGCTCGCCTGCGGAAATGGGCGATCTGCGCGCCATCGAGCGGCTGATGAAGCGCGATCTGACAGTTGCGGGCGGGACGCCCTGGCCGGATGATATGGCTGTGGCCGCCCGTGCGCTTGCACGCAAGAAAGGTGCCGGTCGGGGTGGTTCTGCGCGTCCAGAGGGCCAAGGCCAGCGTACGGGGCGCGCAAAGCCTGCGGGCAAGCCCGGCGGGCCGCGCAAGAGCTTTGGCAAACCCGGTGGCGGGCGCGAACGGGCCCGCAAATCGGCCTGAATTGAGACAAGGGTGCCCCAGCGGGCGCCCTTTTTTTCTCAGGGAAGGCCGGGGCTCTGCCCGTCTGGCGCAATGCGCCAGACCCCCGGAGTATTTTTGGCAAGATGAAACAGCTTTGGGCTATTCTGCCGCGACCGGGCTTTCCACCGCTTCCACCCGCACCGCCGCGAATTTGAATTCGGGGATCTTGCCATAAGGATCCAGCGCAGGGTTGGTCAGGATATTGGCGGCTGCCTCGACAAAGGCGAAGGGCAGGAACACCATATCGGGGCTGACCGCACGATCCGCCCGCGCCATCACCGTGATCGCGCCGCGCCGGGTCGAGAGCCGCACCATGCCGCCCGGCTCCACGCCGAGACGGCGCAGGGTGGAGGGGTGCAGCGAGCAATTCGCCTCTGGCTCGACCGCATCCAGCACGCTGGCGCGCCGGGTCATCGCGCCTGTGTGCCAATGTTCCAGCTGGCGACCTGTGGTCAGGACCATCGGATAGTCGGCATCGGGCAGCTCATCGGGCGCGATGACTGTGGCGGGCGTGAAGCGGGCGCGGCCGTTTTCGCGCGGGAAGGCATCGGCGAAGACAATGGGCTGGCCGGGATCATCCGGCGTGAGCGAGGGGTAGGTGACAGCGCCCTGCCTCTCCAACCGCTCCCATGTGATATTGTCGAGGCTCTTCATGCCCAGCTTCATCTCGGCAAAGACCTGTGACGGATGCGTGAAGCCCCAGTCGAGGCCCAGGCGGCGGGCAAGATCGACCGTGATCGCCCAATCCTCGCGCGCCTGACCGGGGGGCGGCACGGCGGGGCGGCCCATCTGGACCTGCCGATTGGTGTTCGTGACCGTCCCCGATTTCTCGTAGAAGGCGGCGGCGGGCAGGATCACGTCTGCATAATTCGCAGTCTCGGTCAGGAAGATATCCTGCACGACCAGATGTTCGAGCTTCGCCAGAGCCTCGCGCGCGTGAGTCACATCCGGGTCGGACATGGCAGGGTTTTCACCAAGGATATACATACCCCTGATCTGGCCATCATGAACCGCATCGAGGATTTCGGTGACGGTCAGGCCCTTTTGCGGGTCAATCTCCGTGCCCCAGAGCGCGCTGAAACGATCACGCGAGGTCTCCGCCGCAACGCTTTGATAATCCGGCAGGAACATCGGGATCAGCCCGGCATCGGACGCGCCCTGCACATTGTTCTGACCGCGCAGCGGATGCAGCCCCGTGCCCGGACGCCCGACATGGCCACACATCAGCGCAAGGCTGATCAGGCAGCGCGAATTATCGGTGCCGTGAATATGCTGGCTGATCCCCATACCCCAGAAGATCATCCCCGCTTTCGCGCCCGCGAAATCCCGCGCGACCGCGCGCAAGGTGTCCGCGTCAATGCCGCAGAGCGGAGCCATTTTCTCGGGCGCATAATCCGCCAGATGGGTGCGCATCGCGTCCCAGTTTTCGGTCATGGCCTGAACATACTGGGTGTCGAACAACCCCTCATCCACAATCACATGCATGATCGCGTTCAGCATGGACACATCCGCGCCAGGCTTGAATTGCAGCATATGCGTGGCGAAACGCTTCAGCGCCTGCCCGCGCGGGTCCATCACGATCAGCTTGCCGCCGCGCTTGGTGAACTGCTTGAAATAGGTGGCGGCGACAGGGTGGTTTTCGATCGGATTGGCCCCGATGACAATCGCCACATCCGCATTCTCGATCTCGTTGAAGGTCGCGCTCACCGCGCCCGAGCCCACATTTTCCATCAGCGCTGCAACGGATGAAGCATGGCACAGCCGCGTGCAGTGATCGACATTGTTATGCCCGAAGCCCTCGCGGATAAGCCGTTGAAACAGATAGGCTTCCTCGTTCGAGCATTTCGCGCTGCCGAAACCCGCGACCGCCTTGCCGCCGTGGGTGTCGCGCAGACCGCCAAGCCCCTTGGCAGCGGCATCCAGCGCTTCCTCCCAGGTCGCCTCGCGGAACACTTCCGCCCAATTGCCGGGGTCCACATTCAGACCCTTGGGCGCCCCTTCGCGCCGGATCAGCGGTACGCTTAGCCGGTGGGGGTGGTGGATATAGTCAAAGCCGAAGCGCCCCTTGACGCAAAGCCGCCCTTCATTCGCAGGCCCGTTGATCCCGTCGACCGCGATCACCTTGTCATTCTTCACCTTCAGGCTGACCTGACAGCCCACCCCGCAGAACGGGCAGACCGAGGCCACTTCGCGGTCGAAATCGCGGCTGTCGCCCTGCTGCGCGTCATCCATCACACTCGCGGGCATCAGCGCGCCGGTCGGGCAGGCCTGCACACATTCGCCGCAAGCCACGCAGGAACTGTCGCCCATCGGATCGTCGAAATCGAAGACCGGATAGGCGTCATGCCCGCGCCCGGCCATCCCGATCACGTCATTCACCTGCACATCACGGCAGGCGCGCACGCACAGGCCACACTGAATGCAGGCATCGAGATTGACGCGCATCGCCACATGGCTGTCATCGAGAAGCGGAATGCGCTCGGCTTCCAGCGTCGGATAGCGGCTCTCGCTGACACCCGTCGCTTCGGCCATGTCCCAGAGATGGCTGGAGCGGTCATGCGCGACCTCGCGCTCGGGTTGGTCGGCCAGCAACAGCTCGATCACCGCCTTGCGCGCAGTCTTGGCGCGGGTCGTGTCGGTATGGACGACCATGCCTTGGGCGGGTTCGCGGATGCAGCTTGCCGCCAAGGTGCGCTCGCCCTCGATTTCCACCATACAGGCGCGGCAATTGCCGTCCGGGCGGTAGCCGGGCGCGGGCTTGTGGCACAGATGCGGGATGACCAGTCCGCGCCCATGGGCGACTTCCCAGATGGTCTGGCCGGGCTCAGACGTGACTTCGCGACCGTCAAGCGTGAATGTGACCATGGCTCAGATCTCCTGCGGGAAGTGTTTCATGACAAGACGGATCGGGTTCGGCGCGGCCTGCCCCAGCCCACAGATCGAGGCATCCTGCATCACGGTGCAGAGTTCCTCCAATAGCGGCTGGTCCCAGTGGTCCGCCTGCATCAGCTTCACGGCCTTCTCGCAGCCCGCGCGGCAGGGGGTGCATTGGCCACAGGATTCATCCTCGAAAAACCGCAGCATGTTCAGCGCCGCATCGCGCGCGCTGTCCTGATCTGACAGCACCACCACGGCGGCTGACCCAATGAATGTTCCATGCGGCTGCAGCGTGTCGAAATCGAGCGGGATGTCGTCCATGCTGGCAGGCAACAGGCCCGAAGATGGCCCCCCCGGCTGGTAGGCCTTGAGCACATGCCCCTCAGCCATCCCGCCCGCAGCTTCGATCACATCGCGGATCGTGGACCCGGCAGGCAGCAGATAGACACCCGGTTTCGCCACCCGGCCAGAGACGGAATAGGATCGCAGCCCCTTGCGGCCATTATGTTCGATATCTGACAGAATCTGCGGGCCTTTCCGGCAAATACGGGCCACCCAATGCAGAGTTTCTACATTATGCACCAGCGTCGGCTGGCCGAATATCCCCACCTGCGCGACATAAGGCGGGCGATGGCGCGGCAAGCCGCGCTTGCCTTCGATCGACTCGATCATCGCGGATTCCTCGCCGCAGATATAGGCGCCTGCGCCGCGACGAAGCTCGATATAGCCTGCCTCCACAATCCCGGCGGCTTCCAGCGCGGCGATCTCGCGGCGCAGGATTTCCAGCACCGCCGGATACTCGTCGCGCATATAGATATAGCATCGTGCCGCCTCGACCGCCCAGGCGGCGATCAGCATCCCTTCCAGCATCAGATGCGGGGTGCGCTCCAGATAATAGCGGTCCTTGAAGGTGCCCGGCTCGCCCTCATCGCCGTTCACCGCCAGATAGCGCGGCCCTTTGGCAGCGCGCACGAAGCCCCATTTCCTGCCCGACGGGAACCCCGCGCCGCCAAGCCCGCGCAGACCAGAGGCAAGGACCTTCTCCTGCACATCTTCCCAATCGCCACCGGAGCGCAATTCAGTCAGCATAGCATAGCCGCCCTCGGCGCGATATGACTCGAGTGCCTGATACGCAGGCAGATGCGCATGGGTGTCGCCTGCCGCAATCGCGGCCTCGACCTTTTCGGGCGTAGCATGGTCGATATGATTATGACCCAGCTCCAGAACAGGTGCCGTGTCGCACCGCCCCATGCAGGGCGCACGCAGCACCCGCACCTGCGACGGGTCCATGCCCGAAGACAGCGCATCGAACAGCGCCTCTGACCCCGCCAATTCGCATGACAGCGAGTCACACACCCGGATCGTCAGCGCAGGCGGCGGCGCTTCACCTTCCTTGACCGGGTCGAAATGCGCATAAAATGACGCCACTTCCCAGATCTCGGCCATCGACAGCCGCATCTCATGGGCCAGCGCGCGCAGATGCCGGGCCGAAAGATGACCATATTCATCCTGAATCAGATGCAGGAACTCGATCAGCAGATCGCGGTTGCGCGGGCGTTCGCCCAACAAAGCCAGCACATCGGCCAGCGCGTCATCCTCATATTGCCGCCCCTTGGGCGTGCGCCGCCCCTTGCCGCGCCCGGATTTCCATACGCCTTTGCCGCTTGCCTGATCGAGTGCCATTTGCCCTCACCTTTCGCTTGCCTGATGCAGCACTGCCAAAGCCCAAACATACAATCAATATCGAATTTCCGTCATTCGATAGCTTTTCTCTATCTTCATCTTGCTGAAAAATACTCGCGGGGGTGAATTGCGCCGCAGGCGCAAGAGGGGGCGGCAGCCCCCTTCCCTCCACTCAGAAAGGCACCGGCGCCGAGACCGTCAGCCCCTTGCCCCCGTCAGGGTGGCGCAAGCGCAAGCTCTGGGCATGCAGCATCAGCCGCGGATGCGCCAGGGCCATCCCGGTCGCGTAAAGCGGGTCTCCCAGAATCGGATGACCGATGGCCAGCATATGCACCCGCAGCTGATGCGAGCGCCCGGTCACCGGCATCAGCCGCAGGCGCGACGCCCCCTCTTCATGCCGGATCAGCGCCCAGTCCGTTTGCGCAGGCCGCCCCGTGTCATGGCACACCATCTGGCGCGGGCGGTTGGGCCAGTCAACAGTCAACGGCAGATCCACCCGACCCGCGCGCCCATCGACCCGGCCTGCCACCCGCGCAATATAGATTTTCCGTGTCTGGCGTTTCTCGAATTGCAGCCCCAGATGGCGCTGCGCATGGGGGCTGCGGGCAAAGACCATCACACCGGATGTGTCCAGATCCAGCCGATGCACCAGCAGGATTTCAGGAAACACCGCGCGCAGCCTTGCGATCATGCAATCGGCCATATGCGCCCCCTTGCCCGGCACCGAGAGCAGACCCGAGGGTTTGTCCACGAAAACCAGTTCATGATCCTCATGCAGGATCACCGGGTCGCCCTCGGGCGGCGCATAGACAAACCCTGTCATGTCAGGATCCGATATGCCCGGGCGCGCCCCTCACAGCGGGCGCTGCACGTGCTGCATTTTCGCGTTGATCTCGGGATCGTCATGATGCAGCTCATAGCTCTGCACACCCGGCAGCTGCGCGAAATCGCGCATCAGCGCCTGCGGGAAGAATGTGCCGCGCAGGCTATCGAAACCGGGCAGCTGTCGCAGCAGCCCCGCTGTGACTGTTGCACAGCGCGCAGGCGGGACCGGTCCGGCCTGCAGCGCCAGAGCCTGCGCCTGTTCGGCCAGCGCAGGCGGCACCACGAGACGCTGCACCACGGCATAATGCGATGGCCGGATATGGCTGATATAGAAGGACGCGCCAGCCGCAGGAGTCATTCCGAAATGCACATCATTGCGTTCGGGGACCGAGGGCAGCGCCCAGCTACCTGCCGGATCGAACAGCACCCGCTCTGTGCCATTGATGAACAGCGCTGTGTGATCACCGCGCCCTGTCGCATAATTCATGATCGTGACCAGCGTCAGTTCCGCCGCCCCGCCATGCTGGTAGCGCGCCGCGGCCACGGCCTCGTCGCTGGCCCAGATACGCTGGCCACAGGCCGAGAGCACCAGAGCCGCCGCAAGCACAAGGACAGGCAGAAAGTACCGGCCCGAAGCGCGGTCGTGCAACAGGCGTGTCATGCCTCTGGCCCCGTTGAAGCGTCTGGATGGTCAGGCGTTGGTCAATGCAAGAAAGATCAGCACGCCGATACTGATACCTGCGCCCCAGATCGTCAGCCGGATGAAGCCGACGAAGGTCTTTTCCTGCTCGCGGATATCCATTGACCCGTGCTTGTGTTCTGCCATTGTCCAGTCTCCTGCTTTCGTCGTCCCAGCAATCCGTTAGCGGTTTTTCGCAGCCCTGTCACCCCCCTTGCGCCTATGGCACGAGATGCCGGGTCAGCGTCAGATCCGCGCGTCTTTCCAATTGCTGCCGCAGGGTCTGCGGCAACCAGCAGGGCGAAATATCCTCGAAACCGGGCAATTGGCGCAGCAGGGTCGAGACCCCGAAGGCGCAACTCGCCATGGGCAGGGCCGGGCGGTCCTGCGCCAGCCGGGACGCGTCCAGTGCAACTGCATCGGGGACTTCCAGCTCGAACAGATACAGCTCCCAGGATTGCGGGCGCGCGACGGATTGCAGGGCCCCGCGCAGCATGGGCATGGCCGCGCGCATCAGGAACGCCTGTTCGATATCCGGCGTGACACCATAGGTGACATCTGCCTTGCGCTGCGCGCGCGGGTCCGGGGTCCAGCCTGCCGGATCATAGAGAATATGGCCATCCGGCGCATGGATGATCAGCGCCGCATGGGGCACCAGCAGGGGCTGCACCGGTTCCCAGACCGCGATACGCAGCATCGAGGGGCCGTCGCCGATATAGGGCGTGCCGATCTGCGCGGAGCGGCCAAAGACCAACCCGGCGCAGCCCGAGAGCAGCAGGGCGCAGAGCGCGAATGCCAGCCCCGCGCGCAGCCGCGCCTGTTTCATGCCAGCTTCCGCCACCGCCATGCGCCATCCGCGTCCAGCCAGCGTTTCGCCTGACCGAGCGCAACCAGATGGTTCAGATGCGCCACCGATTCGACCAGAGCCAGCCCATAGGTGCCTTCGGTGATCGCGCGTTTGAACAGCGGCGCGAAACAGTCAGAGCCCCGGCGCGGCGTGTCCAGATGCGCCAGCAGCCGCGCCAGAGCCCCGTGATGATTGTCGATCTTCTGGCGCAGCCTTAACGGCAGGCCGGTGAAGGGCAGCTTGTGGCCGGGCAGAACCAGATGATCCTCGCGCGCGATTTCCTGAAACCGGGCGCAGCTGGTCAGCCATTCGGCGACAGGATCGGCCTCGGGCTCGGTCGCATAGACACCAAGATTGGGCGAGATGCCGGGCAGAAGCTGGTCTGCGCCCAGCACCAGCGGGCAGTCGCGGCTCCAGAGCGTCACCTGATCGGGGGCGTGCCCCTGCCCGAGCCGCACATCCCAGTCGCGCCCGGCGGTGCGGATCACCTGCCCCTCATTCAGCCGATGAAAGCCCAGTGGCAGGGGGGCGACCACATCGCAGAAATTGAACGGGCGGCTGGCCGTCCGGCTGGCAAGGATATCAGCCTCCATCCCCGCACGCTGCCAGAAATCCAGCGTCTCGGGCAAGGGGGTTTCCTGCGCATCGAGTACCAGCATCCGCGCGAACAGCCAGGCCGTGCGGCTGGTCCAGAGACTGGCCCCATCGGCCTGAAACCAGCCTGCCAGCCCGATATGATCCGGGTGATGGTGGCTGGCGATGACCCGGCGCACAGCTTTGCCGCGCAACGGACCAGCGAGGAGTTTGACCCAGATGCCCCGGTTGCGCGGCGTATCCAGACCGCTGTCGAAGATCGTCCAGTGATCGCCCTCGTCCAGCGCATAGACATTGACGTGATCGAGCGCCATCGGCAGCGGCAGCCGTGCCCAGAGCACGCCCTCGGCGATTTCAGTCACGCAGCCCTCGTCAGGCGGGGTCTCGAACGGGTAGCGCAGGCCCAAGGGCATATCCTTCATGCGGCAAGATCGTCGTCTGACAGCGCATACAGCCCTTCTGCGCCCGCACGCAAGGCGGCAAGGCAGGCGGCGTGGTCGGGCAGGATGCGCTTGATGAAGACCTCGGCCAGCGCGCGGCGCGGCGCATCCCCGGCCAGTGCCGCGCGCAGGTGGTAATGCGCGCCCAGCACACGCGCGAAGGCCCGCAGATAGGCGGTGGCCCCGGCGAAACGGTCGGTCATGTCCTGCGCGACCAGCCATTCGGTGGCCTCGCGCAGCGATTCGGCCGCCTGCCAGACCGGATCGGCCAGGTCGGGCAGGTTCGCGCGGGCGGCCTCGGCCCCGTCCTCGATTTCCTGCAGCAGACGGAAAGCCGCCTCGCCCCCGTCCATCATCTTGCGCCCCACCAGATCCATCGCCTGAATGCCGTTGGTGCCTTCATAGATCGTGGTCACGCGCACATCGCGCAGATATTGCGCAGCACCGGTTTCCTCGATGAATCCCATGCCGCCATGGATCTGAACGCCCATGCCTGCCAGTTCCACGCCGATATCGGTGCCATGCGCCTTGGTGATGGGCGTCAGCAGCGCCGCGCGCGCGGCCCATTCGTCAGAGCCGGTGGCGGTCGCCATGTCGATCGCGGTGGAATTGGCCAGCGCGATGGCGCGAATGGCGAAGATCTCGGCCTTCATCTGCGCCAGCATCCGGCGCACATCCGCATGTTCCACAATCGCGCCCGTACCGCTGCGCGGGGTCCTGCCCTGACGGCGCTCGCGCGCATGGGCCAGCGCGTGCTGCAGCGCGCCTTCGGCGACGCCGATCCCCTGCACGCCGACACCGACACGGGCATTGTTCATCATGGTGAACATTGCGGCCATGCCCTTATGCGGAGCGCCGACCAGCCAGCCGGTCGCGTGATCATATTCCATGACAGCGGTGGGCGAGCCATGCAGGCCCAGCTTGTGTTCGAGCGAGATCACCCGCACCCCGTTGCGGGTGCCGGGGTTGCCATCTGCGTCAGGGATGAATTTCGGCACCATGAAAAGCGAGATGCCGCGCGTGCCCGCGCCCCCGTCGGGCAGGCGGGCGAGCACCAGATGGCAGACATTTTCGGTGAAGTCATTGTCGCCATAGCTGATATAGATTTTCTGACCCGTGATCGCATAGCTGCCATCCTCATTGGGTTCGGCCTTGGTGCGCAGCGCGCCCACATCGCTACCCGCCTGCGGTTCGGTCAGGTTCATCGTGCCGATCCATTCGCCCGAGACCAGTTTCGGCAGAAAGCGCGCCTTGATCTCGTCGCTGGCGTGATGTTCCAGCGCCTCGATCTGGCCCTGTGCCATCAGCGGCGCGATCTGCAGCGACAGGCAGGCCGAGGACATCATCTCGTTGACGGCGGTCGCCAGCGTCTGCGGCAGGCCCATGCCGCCATGATCGGGGCTGGCGGCCAGCCCGACCCAGCCGCCTTCGGCAATGGCGCGAAACGCCTCGCCGAAGCCCGGCGGGGTGCGCACCACACCGTTTTCGAGCCGCGCCGGGTGCTGATCGCCCGCGCGCTGCAGCGGCACCATGACATCCTCGCACAATCGCGCAGCTTCGGTCAGGATGGCCTGGGTGGTGTCAGGCGTGGCCTCGGCAAAGCGTTCGGTCGCGCGGACCTGATCAAAGCCCACGATCTGATCGAGCAGGAAGGTGAAATCTCGGATAGGGGCGCGGTAGGGCATGGCGAGGCTCCGTCTGGCATGGGCTTTGGCTGGCTTGGCAAGGCAGGCCTGAGGGCCTAAAGACAGCGCGTTGGTCCAGCCATAGCGGCTTTGGGCCATCTGCTGAACAAAAACGCGGCGTCACGATATGAGCGAAATGCCTGAGATCCTGCGTCCCACAGCTGAGGGGATCACGCGCGCGGCCGGGTTGCTGGCAGCGGGCGAACTGGTCGCGATGCCCACGGAAACGGTCTATGGGCTGGCCGGCGATGCGCGCGACCCTGCGGCAGTGGCGCGGATTTTTGCGGCCAAGGGGCGGCCCGCGCATAACCCGCTGATCGTGCATCTGGCTGGGGTCGAGGGCGCGCGGACGCTGACCGATCTGCCCGAGGAGGCAAAGGCGCTGGCCCGCAGCTTCTGGCCGGGACCGCTGACGCTGGTCGCCCCCTTGCGCGCAGGTCACGGACTGGCGCCTGCGGTGACAGCCGGGCTGCCCACTGTGGCGCTGCGCCTGCCCGCGCATCCGGTGGCGCGCGCGCTTCTGGCGGCATTCGGCGGGCCGGTGGCTGCGCCTTCTGCCAATCCGTCCGGGCGGATCAGCCCCACGACAGCGGCGCATGTGGTGGCGGGGCTGGGGGACCGGGTCGCGGCGGTGCTGGATGGCGGGGCCTGCGCAGTGGGGCTGGAATCGACGATTGTAGGCTTTGACGCGGGCCGCGCGGTGCTGCTGCGCGAGGGCGGTATCAGCCGCGAGGCGCTGGAGGCGGCGCTGGGCAGCGCGCTTGCGCGCGATGCGAGCGGGAAAGTGACCGCGCCGGGACAGCTTGCATCGCATTACGCGCCGCGCGCGGCGCTGCGGCTGGGGGTGCGCGCGCCTGCGCCCGGTGAGGTCTGGATCGGGTTCGGGCCGGATTGTGCGGGGGCGGAACTGACGCTTTCAGCGGCGGGGGATCTGGAGGAAGCGGCGGCGCGGCTGTTTGCGGTGCTGCATGAGGCGGACAGGATGGGCCGCCCGATTGCGGTCGCGCCAGTGCCTGTTGCGGGGCTGGGTGCGGCGATCAATGACCGGCTGCGCCGGGCCGCGGCACCGCGTGGTTGATGACGGGAAAGCGGGGGGCTGACTGCCCCCCGCACCCCCCGTGAGTATTTCTGGCAAGATGAAATCAGTCGCGGAGCAGTTCGTTGATGCCGGTTTTCGAGCGGGTCTGCGCATCCACCCGCTTCACGATCACCGCGCAATAGAGGTTGATGCCGTTTTTCGAGGGCATGGAGCCTGCCACCACCACCGAATAGGGCGGCACTTCGCCATAGCTGACGGCGCCGGTTTCGCGGTCCACGATCTTGGTGGATTTGCCGATGAACACGCCCATGCCCAGCACCGAGCCTTCGCGCACGATGCAGCCCTCGACCACTTCCGAGCGTGCGCCAATGAAGCAGTTATCCTCGATGATCGTCGGCCCGGCCTGCATCGGTTCCAGCACGCCGCCGATGCCGACACCGCCCGACAGATGCACGCCCTTGCCGATCTGCGCGCAGCTGCCCACTGTGGCCCAGGTATCGACCATCGTGCCGCTATCGACATAGGCCCCAAGGTTCACGAAGGACGGCATCAGCACCACACCCGGCGCGATATAGGCCGAGCGGCGCACCACGCAGTTGGGCACGGCCCGGAAGCCTGCGGTTTTCCAGTCTTCGGCCTGCCAGCCCTTGAACTTGCTGTCCACCTTGTCCCACCAGCCGCTGCCCTGCGGGCCGCCGGATTGCGGTTCCATATCCTTGATCCGAAAGCCCAGCAGCACGGCTTTCTTGGCCCATTGATTGACATGCCAATCCCCGCTCTCGCGCTTTTCCGCCACGCGCAGCTGGCCCGAGTCGAGCGCGTCCAGCGTCGCCTCGATAGCGTCGCGGGCCTCGCCCTTGCTGGCAGGCGACAGCGTGTCACGCGCCTCCCAGGCGGACTCGATGGCGGTCTCAAGGGCGGTGATATCGGTCATGTGAGGCTCCGTGGGGCTGGTCATCTGTTGATCCCCGCTATAGCCTTGGATCAGGCAAACCGCAATCAGCCAGCGCGCGCAGGAGACACCCCTTGAAAGACCAGTCCAAGACCCATCCTTTCCCCGATGCGGGCGAAGACCTGCGCCACTGGGATGACAGCCCCGACACGGCCCAGACGCGCCATCCGGCCTATAAGCTGGCCTATACCGATCAGGATTTCCTGCTGCGCGACGAGCTGCGCCCGGTGCGGCTGCAACTGGAACTGCTGAAACCCGATCTGTTGATGAGCGAACGCGGCATTCAATCCACCATCGTCATGTTCGGCGGCGCGCGCATCCCCCGGCCCGAAGACGCGGGGTCAGCGCGCACCAGAACCCTCGCGGAGCTGTCCCGCTTCTATGATGTCGCGCGCGATTTCGCCCAAAAGATGACCCTGCGCTCGGTGCAGAGCTACGGGCGCGAGGATGTGATCGTCACCGGCGGCGGCCCTGGCGTGATGGAGGCGGGCAATCTGGGCGCGCAGGAAGCAGGCGGGGTGTCAATCGGGCTGAATATCGTGCTGCCGCATGAACAGGCCCCGAATGAATATGTCACGCCCGATCTGTGCTTCAACTTCCACTATTTCGCGATCCGCAAGATGCATTTCCTGATGCGCGCGAAGGCGATCACGGTGTTTCCGGGCGGCTTCGGCACGCTGGACGAGCTGTTCGAGGCGCTGACCCTGATCCAGACCGAACGGATGCGCAAAATGCCCTTCATCCTGTTCGGGCGCGCGTTCTGGGAGAAGATCATCAACTGGGAGGCACTGGCCGAGGCAGGCACGATCAGCGCCGAGGATCTGGATCTGTTTCACTATGCCGAAACCGCAGATGAGGCGATAGCGATCATCGACGGGTTCAAACCCGACTGCTGAGGGACTCAGCGGTATTCCCAGCTGGAAATGACCCGCCCGCTGAGCGAAGCTTCCAGCGTGGCCTGATCCGTGACCGGCACATTGGCCAGATTGATCTTGGCCACGATCATCAGGCTGTCCACCTGTTCGGGATGCGGCACAATGACGATCCGCACCAGAACCGGGCCGATTTCGGGCTCCAGATGGCGGCCCACAACCTGCACGGCCTGAAGCGCACCAAGTTCGAGGAAGGAGACATCGAGAAGCTCGGCACCTTCCTTGTTCGCAACCATCATCGGAAAGGCCCGGTCCCGCGCAAGCTGGCCTGCAAGCTGCAGGCGGGTCGGGCCATCCGGGTCGAGATCCGCCGCCAGCGGCAGTTGCGCGCCGGTGATCTGCACATGTTCCAGCAGATCGGCATCGGTTCCGGTCTGCCCGTCCGCGCGGCGGAACATGATCCCCACCAGCGCGCCGCCATCGGGGTTGACAAAGACATTGCGCTGCACCCTCG
>SKRP01000216.1 GCA_007118445.1 Natronohydrobacter sp. | reverse complement strand
GGTGCGTTCAATGGCGTCATCGCGGACTTCGTCTTGCGACCAGATCCATGTCACCGCCGGATCGTGCAACATAGCCCATTTACCGAACATCCGCTCCGGCACGGTCTTTTCGACGTGAACCCGGAATTCGACATGCCGGTCATCACGCCTGATCCGTTCCAATGCATGCCTGACCTCGTCTTCCGGGCCTTCAAGCAATTGCAGATAGACGTCCTCGCGGCAGATCAGCGCGCCCGTGATGCCCCGACCGGGGTTGACGCGCTGAGCATGCACCAGGATGCTGTTCAGCGTATTGCTGTCGAAGCCGAAGGGGCGTGACGTATAGATCGCGCGATAGACTGACATGGATGCGCCTTTTGCTGTTCACACGACCATGGCACATTCAGGTCTGCTTGGCACGTAGAAAGGCAAATAGACGCCCGGCCGCCAGCTCGTTGCCCAGCAAAAAAACACTGCGCCCCGAAACCACCCTATTGCTGCGTGAATTCCGCCTCGGATGCATCGCAGCGTAAAACATGCCGCATCACGCCTTCGACAGGGTAAGGCTCTGATATTCAACCAGAGATTCCGGAAAGGCTGAATGAGGTGGCTTCCAGGTGCTTCCCCGGTGAAAAAGTCAGATGCTGGAAAACATGCGCGCTCGCCCCCCCCCGGCATGCGAATCGGGTCCGGGAAGGGGGGGCAGGGCACCTGGCCCCAACGGGGTCTTGTCACAGGATCGCGCCCAGCTCCTGTGCGATACAAGAGCCGCTCTCCGGCACCTCACACATGTCGGAGAGCAGCGGGGGCAGGTTGAAGCGGGCGTATCAGTCTGGCTGGGCGATTGCATGTTCAAACCAGCGCGCGCTGCCGTCAGAAAAGCCCTGCTTCCTTGGCTATCAAAGCCGCTTGCGTGCGGTTATGTGCGTCAAGCTTGCGATACAGGGTCTTCATATGCAGCTTGATGGTGGGTTCTGTCAAATCCAGATCCCGTGCGATTTCCTTGTTTGATTTACCTGCACATAACCCTTCCAGCATCTGCAATTCACGCTGCGACAATTTTTCAGCCAAAGGATGGATTTGAGCTGTCTCTGTTTCAGCGGTCATGAAATCGACAGGCGCGTATTGTTCGCCCATGGCCATGAACCGGACAGCATTGACCAGCCGCTTTGCAGGCAGGGTCTTGGGCAGAAAGCCCGCCGCCCCGAGCGCCAGAGCCTCCTCGGCGACTTCGCGCGGGGCGAGCCCGGACATCAGCGCTACGCGTTGGTCTGTCCCCAGTGCCATCACCCGTTTCAGCCCCTCAAGCCCATTCATGCCGGGCATGGCGTAGTCGAGCAGGATAAGATCAAATGGGCCCTGCTTTTCTATACAGGCAAGCGCGTCGTCGATATCGCAGGCCGAGAGGGCTTCCATGCCCCCTTCGGCAGACATGAAGGAAATCAGTGTATCGCGCAACAAATCATGGTCATCGACAATCAGCACACGCATGCTTTCTCACCTTTCAGAATTTCGGTGAGCCTACAGCTTTATCCACGACACTTACAAGTTGCCCTGGGTCGACCGGCTTTTGCAGAATGTCCTGGAACCATCTGCGGTCATCGCGTGCTGCATCGGGCAGCGCCGATACCAGAATGACCGGCAGAGATGGGGCCGCTGCATGGATATTCTTTGCCAGGGCACTGCCGCTCATATGGGGCATGTCGTGGTCCGTGATCAGAATGCTCCAATGAGTTGGATCGCCTGTGATGGCCTCGAATGCATCGCGCGGGTCTGTGGCCATTGCAACCTCCGCACCTGCAGCTTCCAACATCGCCGCAAGCACAGCGCAGACCTCTTCTTCGTCATCCACAACCAGCACCTGCACACCTTCCAGACGTCTGGTGTCTGCATCAGCGACCAGCAGCTCAGGCGCTGCGGCTTCTTCTTCGGCAACGGGCCAGAACAGGGTCACACGGGTGCCGACCCCCAGCCTGCTGTCAAACCACAGCGCGGCTGCATTGCCGCGAATGATGCCCGCCACAATGGCAAGCCCAAGCCCGGTGCCGTGTTCGGCCTTTGACGTGAAATAGGGCTGGAAAATGCGCGCACGGGTCTCAGCGTCAATCCCCGGCCCTGTGTCTTCCACACAAAGCATGACGTATTCTGCGCCCTCTTGCAAAACACCGATATCTGGCGGGCGCTGCATCAGACCCGGATCCGCTGGCGCAAGGGTCACGGCGATCTCGTTTTGTCCGTCATCCAGAGCATCGCGCGCATTGATCCCCAGGTTCAGCACGACTTGCAGGATATCTGTGGGATCGGCCATGGCCTCAAGCGGTCCATCCGGCGCGTGGACATGCAGCCTGTGTAGTCCTGACATCCCGGCGCGCAACAGATCGGCCGCTTCTGCAAGGGGTTTGCGCAGGTCCAGCAATTGACGCTCGGATCCGTGTTTGCCCAGATCGCGCAGCCGTGAAACCAGTTTGGCTGCGCGGTTGGCCGCTTGCAGGATGCGCGCGGCTTCATGTCTATCTGCCTGCTGGGCAGACAGCCGGGCTTCCAGCAGCCCCGCAGAGCCAGAGATCACGGCAAGAATATTGTTGAAATCATGCGCAAGCCCGGCCGCCAACTGGCCGATGACTTCGCGGCGCTGCGCAAGCTGCAATTCTTCGCGCAGGCGGGCGCGTTCCATGTCTCCGCGCCGTCGGTCGGCGATGTCTCGGCTGATGCAGACTATACTGCCATCTTCCTGCAGGGTCAGCGAGACTTCCTGATCTATTGCCAACCCATCACGGTGCAGCCCCAACACTTCGCCCTGCCAACTTCCCTGCCGTTTCAGGGTCGGAAAGGCGCTGCCAAGCAACCACTCGGCCTGTGGGGGCGCATAAAGCGATGACCAGTGCAGCAAACGCACATCGTCATCCTCGCTCAAACCGAACATCGAGCGATGAGCCGGGTTCATGTAAATGAAATGCCCGGCAGGGTTGGTGATTGCAATGCCGTCATGCGACGCATCCATGGCTGCCGCACGTTCGTTCAGTGCGCGGCGCTCGGCCTCTTTCAGGGCAGTGATGTCGACGCGCAGACCAACGCGGCCCCCATCCGGTGTCGCCTTTTCAAACGCCCGAACCCATCGACCGTCAGCCAGTTCCTGCTCGGTTTCGTTATAAGGCTTGCGGTGGTCCTCCAGCCGTCTTTCAAGCCATTCCTGCTCATGCCCGACTGCGGCCTTGTATTCGCGATGCTCCAGCCGCAGTTTCAGGATGTCCATATAGGTCATGCCCTCGCGTATCAGCGGGCCGGATTTCGGAAAGAAATCGCGATAGGGCTGGTTGCACAGGACCAGCCGGCCATCTGCATCATAAAGGGCGAATCCGTCTTTCAAGGCCTCGACTGCGCTCAGCAATCGCTGACGCATCTTGAGGGCCAGCGCTGTCGTTTCCTGCAAGCGTTCGGACTGCGCGCGGCGTTCCGTCACGTCGCTCTGTACCGCCATGAAGCCCTTGTGGCGGCCCCTGTCATCAAAAAATGGCTGGATATCCAGATTGACCCAGTATTCCTGACCGTCGCGCGCGACATTCAACAATTCGGCACGCACAGGCACACGCGCACGTAACGCGTTCGCGATTTTTCGTTTCCCGCGTTTGTCGGTCTTGTCGGATTGCAGAAAACTGCCCGGCTTGCGACCGCGGATTTCGTCAAGTGACCAGCCGCTGCGCTGCTCGAAGGCCGGATTGACCCATTCGATGCGGGCTTCGGTATCCGTGACGATCACAAGATTGGTGGTGCGCCGGGCGACTTCGCTGAGCCGTTCAATCTCGCGGCGCTGTGCGCGCGCCTCTGTGATATCGCGAATGACAAACACATAGCCGCCATCACTTTCGTCACCTTGACGCGCCGCAGCAGAAATCTGGAACCAATGCCGCCCATCCGGCAGGTCATAGCGAAACTCATGTCCGTCGGTGCGGCCCTTCGCATCGACTTCGCGCATGATGCGCCATGCGAGATCCGCCCCTTCGCGCGGCAGTGCAGCATCCGGGGCCTTTCCGACCAAAGTGCGCGCAATCGTTTCCAGCTTCTGATTATGGCCCAGATGGTAGCCGTTGAAATGCCCGTTCGCATCCAGTTCCAGCACCAGATCGGGCAT
>SKRP01000131.1 GCA_007118445.1 Natronohydrobacter sp. | reverse complement strand
CTTTTCCGCGCATGGCGTGCCGAAATCGGTCCCGGCAGCGGCGGAAGCACGGCAGATGCTCTATGTCGATGCCACCTGCCCGCTGGTCAGCAAGGTGCATATCGAAGCCGAGCGCCACCACGCGAATGGGCTGCAGATGGTCATGATCGGCCATGCGGGCCATCCCGAAACTGTGGGGACCATGGGCCAACTGCCCGAAGGCGAGGTGCTGCTGGTCGAGACGGCTGCGGATGTTGCGAGCCTAGATGTGCGTGACCCCGAGCGGCTGGCCTTTATCACCCAGACCACGCTTTCCGTGGATGACACGGCCGAAGTGGTCGCGGCCTTGCAGGCGCGCTTTCCCGCGATTGTCGGACCGCATAAGGAAGATATCTGCTACGCCACGACCAACCGGCAGGAAGCGGTCAAGGCGATTGCACCCCTGATCGATGCGCTTCTGGTGATCGGGGCACCCAATTCGTCAAACTCGCAGCGGCTGGTCGAAGTGGGCCGCGCCAAGGGCTGTGCCTATGCGCAACTGGTGCAGCGCGCGAGTGAGATCGACTGGCGGGCGCTGGACGGCATTCGCAGCGTCGGGATCACGGCAGGGGCTTCCGCGCCAGAGGAATTGGTCAATGAAGTGATCGACGCGTTTCGCGACCGCTATGATGTGACGGTGGAACTGGTCGAGACGGCGAAAGAGCGCGTCGAGTTCAAGGTGCCGCGCGTGCTTCGGGAACCTGCATGAGCATCCCGCGCCCGGCACTGATGCTGGGGCTGGCGGGGCTTTTGCCCTTCGGCTGGGGCGTGGGGACGCTCCTGATCCCGGCGCTGCATGATCTGACGCTGGCCACGATTGGTCCGCGCTTCACCGGCCCGTATGTGCTGATTTCCTACGGGTCCGTTATCCTGAGTTTCATGTCCGGCGTGCTCTGGGGCTTTGCTGCGCGCGGAGCCGAGAACCGGTTCAGCGGCTATGCGCTTTCGGTCCTGCCTGCGCTCTGGGTGTTCTTCATGGTAGGCGGTGGTCCCTTGCAGGCGCTGAGCGCGCTGCTGGTGGGTTATCTGGCGCTCTTGCGGATCGACTGGCAATTCGCCTTCTGGGGCCTTGCGCCCGGCTGGTGGATGCGCTTGCGGCTGATCCTGACGGCAGGCGTCGTGCTGGCTCTGGCCTTGGGGCTGTGGCTGGGCTAAGCCTTGGCCAGATCAGTCAGGGAATAACCATGCGTCTTTTCAACATGCCCTCATCGGGGAACAGCTACAAGGTGCGGCTTTTGCTGGCGCTTTTGGGGCAACAGGCCGAATTGATCGATGTCGAATATGGCTGGGAGACGCTGACGCGGGCCAAGGCCGAGGGCAAGATGCCCTTCGGCAAGGCGCCCGTGCTGGAGCTGGAGGGTGGCAGGCTTTTGCCCGAATCAAACGCGATCCTGTGGCATCTGGGGCAAGGCACGCGCTTTGTGCCGGGCGATGCCCTGGCGCAGGCGCAGATGCTGTCATGGCTGTTCTGGGAACAGAACCAGCATGAGGGCGTGATTGCTGTGCGGGCGGCGCTTTTATGCTATCCGCACCGCAAGCCCGAGGCCACGCCCGAGCGGCTGGCGGACTTGCTGACACGCGGTCAGGCGGTGTTGCAGATCATGGAGGATCACCTGAGCACGCGCGACTGGCTGGTCGGCGATGCGCCAAGCCTCGCTGATATCTGCCTGTACGCCTATACCCATACGGCTGAGACATTGGGCGGGTTCGACCTTGCCCCCTTCCCTGCCCTGCGCGCATGGCTGCAGCGCGTAGCGGCCCTGCCCGGTTATGTTGGCCTGAATGACTGATCTGATCGCCTATACCGATGGGGCGTGCTCCGGCAATCCTGGCCCCGGCGGCTGGGGTGTCCTGATGCGCGCCATGCGCGGCACCGAGATCGTCAAGGAACGCGAACTCTCAGGCGGCGAGGCCGAGACGACGAATAACCGCATGGAATTGATGGCCGCGATCACGGCGCTGGAAACCCTGCGCCAGCCGAGCGAGATCACGATTGTCACCGACAGCGCCTATGTGAAGAACGGAGTCACAAGCTGGATCCATGGCTGGAAACGCAATGGCTGGCGCACGGCGGGCAAGAAACCCGTCAAGAATGTCGAGCTGTGGCAAAGGCTGGACGCCGCGCAGGCGCAGCATCGCGTGACATGGGAATGGGTCAAGGGCCATGCGGGCCATCCCGAGAATGAACGCGCCGATGAGTTGGCGCGCGCGGGCATGGCCCCTTACAAACCTGCCAGGCCATGACGCTGCTGCAGGGCCTCGATTATGCGTCGGTGTTCATCTTTGGGCTGACCGGAGCCTTGGCGGCCAGTCGCGCGCAGCTCGATATTGTGGGATTCGTGTTTCTGGCCTGTCTGACCGCTGTGGGCGGCGGCACGATCCGCGATGTGATCCTGAACCGCGATCAGGTGTTCTGGGTGGCTGATCCGGGGATGATCCTGTCAGCCTCGCTCGCCGCCGTGCTGGTGTTTTTCACCGCCCATCTGCTCGAATCGCGCATCCGGACACTGGAATGGCTGGATGCGCTGGCTTTGAGCGTGGCCGTGCCTGCCGGGGTGGGCGTCGCGATGGGAATGGGGCAAAGCTGGCCCATCGTGCTGATCATGGGGGTTGCGACCGGCACATTCGGCGGGTTGATGCGCGATGTGGTCTGCAATGAAGTGCCGCTGGTGCTGAAGAAGGGCGAAATCTACGCGACTGCCGCTCTGAGCGGCGCGCTGGCGGCGCTTGCACTGGCGCAATTCACTCAGTCAATGCTGGTGATTCTGCTGGGCTGCGGGGCCACGGTTTTCGCGCTCAGGGCAGGCTCCATGCTCTATGGCTGGTGCCTGCCGGTCTATAAAAGCCGCCCGCCCCGAAACTAGGCGCGCAGTCAGTCAGCGCATTGCCGCGCGGCTTCCTCGGTCGCGGCGGTGAAGCCGAAGAGCGAGAATGTGTCGCGCGTATTGGTTCCGCGGGACGAGCGTGCCGACAACACAGCCTCGGCCCCGCCGCGCATCGCCGCGAACAGGCGCTGGTCATCCTCGGGCGATCCGGCCCAGGCCCATTGACCGTCGATGAAAAGCTGGAAATCATTCGAGCCGATAGTCACATCGACCGTGGAATCAGGCGCGAACGGATAGCCCCCGGTGAACGAGATTTCCGGCGTCGAGCGTCCCGGCCGGTAGGTTGCAAAGAGCAGGATATCGCCGCGCCGCACCTGTACCGGCTGCCCGCCGCGTGTGTTCACAGTCTCGCGCGGGGCGGACACGGCCCAGCATTCTTTCGGGCTGTCCTCGACAAAGACACTCCAGTCGGTCTCTGCCGCCACGCGATTGGTGGATTCCTGCGCGAACGCGGGGGCCGACAGCCCCGCAGTGAAAAGCGTTGCCGCGACGGCAACGGTCGTTCTGAAATGACCCAGTGACGCCATCTGCTGTCTTGCCTCCAATTGACCCGGCCCGTTTTTTACGCCACGCAGGAAAAACACAGGACGCGGCGGCGGACCCTTCGCAAATGTCTTATCGTCAAGACAGCGAAAATTCAAAGCCCCCTCGGCAAGAAATCGCGCAGCCGTGAGCAGTTGTGCAGCAGGAGGACCCGGAATGGGCAAGATCGCGCCGGAGTTTTCGGATATCGCCTCGGAAGCCGCCCCGATGATCGCGCTCTGGCGCGGCGAGATCGAGGAAAGCCTGCATCACGGCCATGCGGTGGTCGCACGCGACAGCGGCGAGTTGGTGGAAAGCTGGGGCCGGGCCGATGCGCTGATCTATCCGCGCTCAAGCTGCAAGATGTTGCAGGCCCTGCCACTGTTGGAAAGCGGCGCGGGGCGCGATCTGGGCGCGGCGCAACTGGCGCTGGCCTGCGCCTCGCATCAGGGGGGCGCGATACATGTCGCAGGCGTGGCGCGCTGGCTGGACGATCTGGGGCTGAGCGAGAGCGATCTGCGCTGCGGCTGTCAGGAACCGCAGGATCTGCCCGAGCGCGACCGGCTGATCCGCGCAGGTGACGCGCCCTGCCAGTTGCACAATAATTGTTCGGGCAAACATGCGGGCTTTCTGATGCTCAACCAGCATCTGCGCGGCGATGCCGAATATGTGCTGCCCGATCACCCG
>SKRP01000323.1 GCA_007118445.1 Natronohydrobacter sp. | reverse complement strand
GTGCAGGTATTGCTGATGATAGTCTTCGGCAAAATAGAATTCCGGCGCGGACAGGATTTCGGTTGTGATCGCGCCATAGCCTGCAGCCTGCAATTTCTCGGCATAGGCATTGCGACTGATCTCGGCGGCGGCTTTCTGTGCCTCTGTCGCAAAATAGATGCCCGAGCGATACTGCGTGCCGCGATCATTGCCCTGCCGCATCCCCTGCGTCGGGTCATGCCCTTCCCAGAATACGCGCAGCAGTTCTTCGAAACTGATCCGGGCCGGGTCATAGATCACCCGGACCACTTCATTATGGCCGGTCTTGCCGGAACAAACCTCCTCATAACTCGGGTTCGGGGTGAAACCGCCTGCGTAGCCCACAGCTGTCAGCCAGACTCCCGGCAACTGCCAGAATTTGCGCTCGACGCCCCAGAAACAGCCCATCCCGAAAATCACCTCTTCCATGCCTTCGGGGATGCCGGACTTCAGCGGGCGGCCGGAAATGGCATGGGTATCGGCCGTGGGGATCGCTGCAGGGCGGCCCGGAAGGGCATCGTCCGGGGTGATCATACGGGTTTTGTCTGCGCCAAATCCGAACATTGCGACTCTCCTTTTCGCTTGGTCGAAAGATAGTCCCATGCCTTGGATTTGCAACGGCTCAGAAAAAGCTCTGCGGGTCGATATCGACACTCAGCCGCAAATCCCCCTTCAACTTGTGCGGTTTCAGCCATTTTGTGATCGCTGCCTGCAAAGACGCGGTTTTCGGGGCCTTGACCAGCAGCCGCACCCGGTGCCGCCCCCGGATCCGCGCAATCGGCGCAGGCGCAGGGCCAAACACCTGCGCGCCCGCCGCGCGCAAGGGCTGATCGGCGCGCGCCAGATCATTGCCCAGCGCGAAAGCAGGTTCCAGCGCAGAAGCGGAAATCACGATACCCGCCAGCCGACCATAGGGGGGCATCCCCAGCGCCTGACGTTGCGCCGCCTCGGAGCGCCAGAAAGCTTCCTCATCCCCCGACAGGATCGCGCGGATCACCGGGTGTTCGGGCTGGCTGGTCTGGATCAGCGCGCGCCCCGGCTTTTCCGCGCGCCCCGCGCGACCCGAGACCTGCCGCACCAGCTGAAACACCCGCTCCGCCGCGCGCAGGTCGGACCCTGACAGGCCCAGATCGGCATCAATCACGCCGACCAGCGTCAGATCGGGGAAATTATGCCCTTTGGCCACGATCTGGGTGCCGATGATGATATCCGCCTCGCCGCCCGCAATTGCCGCGATCTGGTCTTTCAGCGCGCGCGCCGTGCCGAACAGGTCCGAGGACAGCACCGCCACCCGCGCCTCGGGCCAGAGCGCGCGGGCCTCTTCCTCCAGCCGCTCGACACCGGGGCCGACCGGGGCAAGACGATCCTCGGCCCCGCAACCGGGACAAATGGTCGGCATGGGCTTCGACGCGCCGCATTGATGGCAAACCAGCCGTTTCAGGAACCGATGCTCGACCATGCGCGCGTCGCAATCATCGCAGCCGATCTGATGCCCGCAGGCGCGGCAGACGGTCAGCGGCGCATAGCCGCGCCGGTTCAGGAATAACAGCGCCTGTTCGCCCGCGCTGACCCGCGCAGTGACCGCCGCTTGCAGGCTGGGCGAAATCCAGCGGCTCGCAGGCAATTCCTCGGCGCGCAGATCAATCGCGCGCATCTCGGGCAGCGTGTTCACCCCGAACCGCGCAGGCAGGTCCAGCCGCGTGTATTTGCCCGCTTCCGCATTGGCCCATGTTTCCAGCGAGGGCGTGGCCGAGGCCAGCACGACCTGACACCCGCCCATCGCGGCGCGCAGCACGGCCATGTCGCGCGCATTGTAGAGCACGCCCTCTTCCTGCTTGTAGGAACTGTCATGTTCCTCATCGACCACGATCAGCCCCAGATCGCGAAATGGCAGGAACAGCGCCGAGCGCGCGCCGACCACCAACTGCGCCTCGCCCAAGGCGATCTTGTGCCAGCAGCGCCGCCGCTCGCTCAGCGTGACGCCCGAATGCCATTCGGCAGGGCGCGCACCGAAACGTGCCTCGACCCGGTCCAGAAATTCCGACGACAGCGCAATTTCCGGCAACAGAACCAATGCCTGCCGCCCCTGCGCCAGACAGGTGGCGACAGCTTCCAAATAGACCTCGGTCTTGCCCGAGCCTGTGACCCCGCGCAGAAGCACCGTGCCATAGCCACCCGCGCGCAGCCCCGCACAGAGCGCCTGAGCGGCCGCGCGCTGATCATCGGTCAGATCGGCCCCGGCCAGTCCGGGGTCAAGGCGCGGATAAGGCTGGTCGCGCGGGGCCTGCCGCTCGATCAACGCCCCCGCCTGCACCAGCCCGCGCACCACGCCCGCACTGACGCCCGCCGCCTGCGCCAGCTCGCCCGGTGTCAGCCCCGCCCCGCCAAATGCGTCGAACACTGAAAGCACCTTTTCACGCGCCTCGGTCATCCGCGCTGGCCGCGCATCGCCTAAGTAGAGCAGTTTGCGCAAGGCGGGCCCCTGCCCCAGATCCGGCACGCGGGTTGCAAGGCGCAGCATCGCAGGCAGCGGCGTCAGCGTGTAATCGGCCACGCGCACGAGAAAATCGCGCAACTCGCGCCGCATCGGGGCCGCATCCAGGACCCGGATCACCGCGCGCAGTTTCGCACGCGGGAAATCCCCTGCAGCCGCGCCCCAGACCACACCGACCACCCGGCGCGGCCCCAGCGGCACCTCGACAAACGCGCCCAGCCAGACCCCGCCTTCAGGTGCCAGATAATCCAGCACCCGGCCCAGCGGTTCGGTGGTCAGAACGCCACAGGGCTGGCCGTGATCGAAGAATTCGGGGCAGGACATGGCGCAAGTGGTTCCGGGCACAGGCAAAGGTCAGATATGACCCGAGCGCAGGCAGGCTGCAACCCGAAGGCCAAGCGCGTCCGTGCCTGCCTGGAGCGCAGCAAAGCGCAGAACCCGGCTGAAAACCACGCGCAAAAGCGCAATCCGGTGCTGGAGGGGCACAATTTGACAGAGAATGAAAAAAAACAGGTCAAAAAAACTTTCGTGCTTTGCTATACTGCTTCAAATACAAGTCAAACCGAGCAGAAACGGACAGGCAAACACATGACAGGAACCGCTCTGCGGCCAGAGCTGGCCGAGGATTTCCGGGCGCGTATCATCGCGGATCCGACGCTCATTCTGGATGACAAGGATGTCATGCGCACGCTGGTTTCCGCCAGTGAACGCGGCATGGGCGAGAATATCGTCGATCTGCGGGGGCTGGCCATGGAACGGCTGGAGGCCCGGCTTGACCGCCTGGAGGAAACCCATCGCGCCGTGATCGCCGCTGCGTATGAGAACCTCTCGGGCACCAACCAGATCCACCGCGCCATCCTGCGGATGCTGGATCCCGACCAGTTCGAGGATTTCCTGCGCAATCTGGGGCATGATGTCGCACAGATCCTGAATGTCGATGCGATCCGGCTGGTGCTGGAAAGCGCCGATGCTGGTCCAGACCCGGCGCTGGAGCGGATCTCGGACGTGCTCAGCGTGGTCCGTCCCGGCTTCATCGAGACCTATATGAGTTCCGGGCGCGGCCCGACGACACGGCAGGTGGTGCTGCGTCAGGCGATCCCGCAGACCGATATCCTCTATGGCGCGAAAACCCCTGATCTGCGGTCCGAAGCCTGTATGCGGCTTGATCTGGGCAAGCACCGGCTGGGCGGGATGCTGGTCATGGGATCGGACAATCCGCATATGTTCAAACCCGGTCAGGGCACTGATCTGCTGTCCTTCTTCGCAGGCATTTTCGAAAGGTCCATGCGCCGCTGGCTGGCATGACCCGCGCCCTGCCAAGCGCCCAGATGCGCGACGCGCTGGCACTCTGGCTGGAGGGGCGGCGCGCGATGGACAGCGCCTCGGACCATACGATTGCGGCCTATGCGCATGATGTCGGGCAGTTTCTGGGCTTTCTTGCAGGCCATCTGGGCGGCGCGGGCGGGCTGGCCCAGCTGGCGCAGGTCACGCAATCGGATATGCGCGCCTGGATGGCGGCAGAGCGCGGCGATGGGCTGGGCAGCCGCTCGCTTGCGCGCAGGCTGTCTGCGGTCAAGAGCTTCGCGCGCTGGCTGGCGGAACGCGAAGGCTATGACATCTCGGCCATTCTTGCTGCCCGCGCACCGAAATACGCCCGCAGCCTGCCGCGCCCCTTAAGCGCAGAGGCCGCGCGCGAGGTCATCGCCCTCGCCCCCCTGCAAAGCCGCGAGGACTGGACCGGCGCGCGCGATGCTGCCGTGATCACGCTGCTTTACGGCTGCGGGCTGCGCATCTCGGAAGCGCTGGGGCTGACCGGCACCGACCTGCCCTTGGGCGATGTGCTGCGCATCACCGGCAAGGGCGGGCGCGAAAGGCTGGTGCCACTGCTGCCCGCCGCCCGCGCAGCTGTCGCGGCCTATCTGCGCGCCTGCCCCTATCCGATGACCCCCGAGGAGACGCTGTTTCGCGGCGCGCGCGGCGGCGCGCTCTCGCGCCGCCATATCGCGAAAGTGATGGAACAGGTGCGGTTGCAGCTTGGCCTGCCCGCCACGGCGACCCCTCACGCGCTGCGCCATTCCTTCGCCACGCATCTGCTGGCCGCAGGCGGGGATCTGCGCGCGATACAGGAATTGCTCGGCCATGCCTCGTTGCAATCGACCCAGGTCTATACCGCCGTGGACAGCACCCGGCTGATGGAGATCTATGCGCAGGCCCATCCCCGCGCCAGCGCCCGCCCGAAGACGCAGGGGCAGTGATTGCATGAGCAGTCATAGTCTGGCACAGGATGCCCCGATCGAGCAGAAGGAACCCCCCGCGTGAGTCTGAGCTGGAAAGCCTATCTGGTGCATCTTTTCACGGCCACAGGGGCCGTTTTCGCCATGCTCGCGCTGCTGGAAGCGGCGCAGGGCGACTGGGCGATGATGTTCCTGTGGCTGGTGGTGGCCTTCATCGTGGACGGGATCGACGGTCCGCTGGCGCGGCGCTACCACGTGAAGCAGAATGCGAAAACCATCGATGGCGTGCTGCTCGATCTGATCATCGATTACCTGACTTACGTGTTCATCCCGGCCTTTGCGCTGTTTCAGTCCGGGCTGCTGCCCGGCTGGACCGGCTGGATCGCGATCATCGTGATCACCTTCACCTCGGTCCTGTATTTCGCGGATTCTCGGATGAAAACCAGCGATAATTCCTTTCAGGGCTTCCCGGCCTGCTGGAATATGGCGGCGGTGGTGATCTTTGCCACCAGCCCCGATTTCTGGGTGATCCTCGCCATAGTGGCCTTCCTTGCCGTGGCCATGTTCACGCCGCTGAAATTCATCCATCCTGTGCGAACCGAACGCTGGCGCGGGGTGTCGCTGCCAGTGGCCTTTGTCTGGACAGGGCTTGCGGGCTGGTCCGCCTGGACGAATTTCGACCAGCCACAACTTGTCACCTTCGGCCTGATCGCCACCAGCCTCTATCTGGCAGGCGTGGGGATCGCGCAGCAGCTCGCGCCCGCGCGCCGCTGAGGGCTTTCGCACTTGCGTCATGGGCCGGGCGCGACTTATGGTCGGGCACAGATCAGACAGGAGCGTAAAACAGATGCAGATCAAGGCCGTCGGAGTGGTGGGTGCAGGCCAGATGGGGTCCGGCATCGCGCATGTTTTCGCGCTGGCAGGCTATGACGTGCTGCTCAATGACATCTCGCAAGAGGCGCTCGACAAGGCCATCGCCCTGATCGACCGCAATATCGAGCGTCAGGTCTCGCGCGGCAAGGTCAGCGCCGAGGACAAGGCCAGCGCCATGGCCCGCATCCGCAGCACGACAAGGCTGGCCGATCTGGGCCCGTCCGACCTGATCATCGAAGCCGCAACCGAACGCGAGACCATCAAACAGGCGATTTTCGAGGATCTGCTGCCCCATATCCAGCCGCATACGATCCTGACCTCGAACACCTCGTCGATCTCGATCACAAGGCTGGCCTCGCGCACCGACCGGCCCGAGCGCTTCATGGGGTTTCATTTCATGAACCCGGTCCCGGTGATGCAGCTGGTCGAACTGATCCGCGGCATTGCGACCGACGAGGCGACCTACAAGACACTTCTCGGCGTGGTCGAGAATCTGGGCAAGACCGCCGCCAGCGCCGAGGATTTCCCGGCCTTCATCGTCAACCGCATCCTGATGCCGATGATCAACGAGGCGGTCTATACGCTCTATGAAGGGGTCGGCTCGGTCAAATCCATCGACGAATCGCTCAAGCTCGGGGCCAATCATCCGATGGGGCCGCTGGAACTGGCGGATTTCATCGGGCTCGACACCTGCCTTGCGATCATGAATGTGCTGCATGACGGGCTGGCGGATACCAAATACCGCCCCTGCCCGCTTCTGACCAAATATGTCGAGGCCGGCTGGCTGGGCCGAAAAACCCAACGCGGCTTCTACGACTATCGCGGCGAAACCCCGGTGCCGACACGCTGACCCCCCCTGGCTTCATCTTGCCAGAAATACTCAAACACACCCTCGCGGCAAAGCACCAACAGCCGCGATGACGCGCAGCACGCGCTCCCTGACCCAACCGCTCTTGACCTGACCGCACGGAACATGAGTTAAACACCCCATGGCCCGCGCATCATCCAGCAAACCCGCCCCTGCCAAGGCCCCGCGCAAGCGGCGTCTTTTCGCGCGGCTGGCCGATGCGATTTCATGGCTCTGGGGCAGGATCCTGCGCCTGCTCGCCATTCTTTTCCTGTTGGCGGTCGCCTGGGTCGGGCTTTACCGCTTCGTCCCGCCACCGGGCGGTATCTATATCTTTCAGGAATACCGCCGTCTGGGTGAAATCCAGCGCGACTGGGTGCCTATGGAGCAGATCGCCCCGGTCATGGCGCGCTCGGTGATCGCGGCAGAAGATGCGAATTTCTGCCTGCATTGGGGGTTCGACATGGCCGAAATCCGGCGCGTGATCGCACAGGGCAGCAATCGCGGGGCCTCGACCCTGACGCAGCAGACCGCCAAGAACGTTTTTCTCTGGCATGGGCGCAATTTCGCCCGCAAAGGGCTGGAATCGGGCTTTACCCTGCTGATCGAAGGGCTGTGGCCGAAACGGCGGACCCTGGAAATCTATCTCAATTTCGCGGAATTTGACGAGGGCGTCTTCGGGGTCGAGGCCGCCGCGCGCCATTATTTCCGCACGAGCGCGGCTGACCTGACCCCGGTTCAGGCCGCGCGGCTGGCCGCTATCCTGCCCGCCCCGAAAAGCCGCAACGCTGCCAACCCGTCGCAATTCATCCGCAACCGGGCCGCCTCGATCATGGACGGGGCCGCGACGATTGCCCGCGACGGGCGCGCGGATTGTATCGGCGGTTGAACTTTCCCGTCCGGCTTGGCAAGAGGGGACACTCCCCAAGGAAAGCTTGCCCGCAACATGGCCCGTCTCTATCACGTCCCGCTCTCGCCCTTTTGCCGCAAGGTGCGCCTGACGCTTGCGGAAAAGCGCATCGAGGTCGAACTGGTCGAAGAGCGTTTCTGGGAGCCGTCACAGGATTTCATGCGCCGCAACCCGGCGGGCAAGGTGCCGGTGCTGCGCCATGAGGGTCGTATCCTGACCGAAAGCCATGCGATCTGCGAGTATCTGGATGAAACCATTCCGCAGCCCCCGCTGATCCCGCATGGCCCCGAGGCGCGCTATGAGATGCGTAGGCTCTGCACATGGTTTGACGACAAGTTCCATGTCGAAGTGACCTCGAACCTGCTCTATGAGCGGGTGAACAAGAAGATGATGGGGCGCGGCTACCCGGATTCGGCGCGCATCAAGATGGGCTCGGCGCGGATCAAGTTTCATCTCGATTACATGGACTGGCTGCTGGGCCAGCGCCGCTGGCTGGCGGGCAATGACATGACGCTGGCCGATTTCACCGCCGCTGCGCATCTGTCCTGTCTGGATTATATCAATGATGTGGACTGGGCGCGCTCGGCGCTGGTGCATGAATGGTATGCCAAGATCAAGTCACGTCCGGCCTTCCGCACGCTTCTGGCCGATACCCTGCCCGGAATGCCGCCGCCTGCCCATTACGCGGATCTGGATTTCTGATGCGCCGAGGCGCATCTGTCTGGCATGACTGACACGCTCAAGGCCGATCTGATCGCCGAGGCCCGCGCGCTGGGATTTGACGCCTGCGCGATCACACGTCCCGATGCCATTCCTGACGCGCCCGCGCGGCTCGCGGCCTTTGTGGATGCAGGGCGGCATGGCCAGATGGGCTGGATGGCGGAACGCATGGGCTGGCGCGGCGATCCCTCTGCGCTTTGGGGTGAAGCGAAAAGCATCATCATGCTGGCGGAAAGCTACACGCCCGAGCATGACCCGCTGGACCTGCTGCAGCACCGCGACCGGGCCGCGATTTCCGCCTATGCGCTGGGGCGCGATTATCATGATGTGGTGAAAAAGCGCCTGAAAGCACTGGGGCGCTGGCTGATCGCGCGCGCGGGCGGTGAGATCAAGGTCTTTGTCGATACCGCCCCGGTCATGGAAAAACCGCTCGCCGCAGCCGCTGGGCTGGGCTGGCAGGGCAAGCATACCAATCTTCTGTCGCGGGATTTGGGCAACTGGTTCTTCCTTGGTGCGATCTTCACCACGCTGGACCTGCCCCCCGATGCGCCGGCCCGCGAGAATTGCGGCAGCTGTCGCGCCTGTCTCGATATCTGCCCGACCGACGCTTTCCCTGCGCCCTTCCAGCTGGATGCGCGGCGCTGCATCTCTTACCTGACCATCGAGCATCACGGCCCGGTCCCGCTGGACCTGCGCGAACGCATGGGCAACCGCATCTATGGCTGCGATGATTGTCTGGCGGTCTGCCCGTGGAACAAATTCGCCCGCACTGCGCGCGAGGCGAAATATGCGGCCCGCGCGGGCATGGTGGCCCCGGATCTGGCAGAGCTCGCGCGCCTCGACGATGCAGGTTTTCGCGCGCGGTTTTCCGGCTCGCCGATCAAGCGCATCGGGCGCAACCGGTTTATCCGCAACGTGCTCTATGCCATTGGAAATTCCGGGGCGGCGCAGTTGCGCGCGGTCGCGCAGGGTCTGAGTGATGACCCGGACCCGGTCGTGGCGGACGCCGCGCAATGGGCGGTTGCCCGGCTCGATGGCGCGGCGGAATAGGCCCGATCAGACCCCCACTTCCGGCCCCGGACACAAGAGCGGGCGGCTCGTGCGCTGGACCTCGTAAAGCTCGGTCCCGTTGTCCTCGCCCATGAAACGCGCATTCAGACCGGTCTCGCCGCGCCAGAAAATCCAGCAATGCTCGACCTCGGGCGCATCGTCATAGACGAAACAGATCTGCTCATCGCGGTCGAACCAGCGCCCCTCCTGACATTGCTCGCCCATGAAAGCCCAGGTCGTGCGGCGACCGGGGCGGAACTCCTCGATCCCGTAGGCCATGCCCTCGAAACCGAAGGTCAGCGTGCGCCCGGTGACATAAGCCTCGAACTCGGCAGCGCTCATCGGGGTCTGGGCCGTGACCGGCAGCGCCAATGCAGCAAGGGTCAACCCGGCCAAGAGATTGCGAAACGGCGTCATGTCTGTTCTCCCTGAGCGCGGTCCAGCACGCGCGCGGCGCGCTTGTCCATCATGCGAAACCAGAGCGCGGGCACAAGGGCGATGACGCCCATCGCCGGTAAACTATACGGCAGAACCGGCATCTCTGGCGTCAGTCGCAGCGCCGGATAGACGCGGGCCGGGTGCGCATGGTGATCCGAATGGCGGGTGACATTGACCGTCATCAGCGAGGTGAACCAATGCGGGCTGTTCCAGCTATGCTGCGGGCCTTGCGGTTCAAAGCGGCCATCGGGCAATTGCCGCCGCGCCAGACCATAATGCTGCAGATAATCGACCATCGCGTGCTGAAACTGGGCATAGAGCGCGAAACCGGCCAGCGCAGCCAGCCCTGCAGGGCCGAACGCCACAGCGCTCAGGCCGAGAAAGCCCAAAGCCCCGCCGATATAGCTGACATAGGGGTTGCGCCGCCCCGATTTCGCGGCACGGGCCTGTTCAATCCTGTAACCTTGCACAAAATTCAGCGCCATGCTGCGCGGCAGATAGCGGTAGAAGCTCATGCCTTTGGGCGGGAAATTCGGGTCTTTGGGCGTGGCGACATGCGCGTGATGCAGCAGCCGGTGCGAGGTCGTCACATGGCCATAGAGCATCGAGATGAACACCCATTTCCCCAGCCCGAACAGGCGCTTGTCATTGCGATGGATCAACTCATGCGCATTGGCGATGCTGACCTGCCCGAAATACAGGCCAAAGCCGAAAAACGCGACGCCCCGCTCCAGACCGCTCAGCCCTGTCGCCCCGGCGACCGCCGCAACCCCCAGCCCCATCAACCCGAAATGGGCCGCCGCGATCAGCACCGACAGCAGATTGGCCGCGCGCTCGGACTGATCCGGGTCGGCAGAGGTCAGCGGACGCGTGACCAGCTCATCGACCACGAAGGCAAAAAGCGAGACATAGACCAGCGCCGCCCAGACCCAGAGCCCACCCCAGAGCGCGCCGAGTGAGAGCAGCGCGACAGGGGCAAGCGCAGCAAGGGCGAAGGGCAGAAGCAGCATGAGACCTCATCCGGTGTCCTGCATCGGGATATATCACGCGAAACCCTGCCTGACAGTCATGCAATTTGCCGCGTGCGGGGTGCTTTCCAAAGCCTGTCACATGGGGTAGCTCTGGACCTGCGCGCGTAACAAGGGACCGGCAATGTCGTTTTTCAAGAAGCTGAAAGAGCGCATGTTCCGCTCATCCTCGAAACTGGATGAGGGGCTGGAAGCGCTGGTCGATGACGGCGCGGACGAGGACGCAGCCGCCCCGCCAGAACCAAAGCCCGACACCCGACCGGACCCGGCCCCCGCCGCGCCAGCGCAGGACCGTCCTGCCGCAACTGACCAGCCGGGGATTCTGGGGCGGATGCTGGGCCGCGACGCGGCCCCGCGCCGGGTGCTTGATGACGAGATGCTGGAGAGCCTGGAAGATCTGCTCATTCAGGCCGATATGGGGGTCGAGACCGCCATGCGCGTCAGCGCCAATCTGGCTGAGGGACGGTTCGGGCGCAAACTGTCCGTGCCCGAGATCAAATCCGCGCTGGCCGCCGAGATCGCACGCATCATGGACCCGGTGGCAAAGCCGATGCCGCTCTATCCCGCGCGCCCGCAGGTGGTGCTGGTGGTGGGCGTGAATGGCGCGGGCAAGACCACGACGATCGGCAAACTGGCCAGCCAGTTCCGCGCTGCTGGCAAATCGGTGATGATTGCCGCAGGGGACACATTCCGCGCGGCGGCGGTCGAGCAATTGCAGGTCTGGGGGCAGCGTGCAGGCGTGCCGGTGATGACCGCGCCCGAAGGCTCGGACCCGGCCTCGCTGGCCTATGACGCGCTGGCGCGGGCGAAAGCCGAGGGCACGGATCTGCTGATGATCGACACGGCCGGGCGGCTGCAGAACCGCGCCGATCTGATGGAGGAGCTTGCGAAAATCCTGCGCGTGCTGCGCAAGCTGGACCCTGACGCGCCGCATAACACGCTTCTGGTGCTCGACGCGACCACCGGGCAGAATGCGCTCAATCAGGTCGAGATCTTCCGCAAGCTCGCCGATGTGTCGGGCCTTGTGATGACCAAGCTCGACGGCACAGCGCGCGGGGGCGTTCTGGTCGCGCTTGCCGACAAGTTCGGCCTGCCGATACATGCGATTGGCGTGGGTGAACAGATCGACGATCTGCAAGCCTTCGACCCAGAGGAATTCGCCGCAGCGCTGGTCGGGACCGACGCTCAGGCGTGACCGGCACCGCCCGACAGATGGCGCGGATCGACCCCCATCTGGTCGAGCACCGCACGCCATTTCGCATCATCATCGCGGCGGAACAGAAGCCTGGGCGTGGCATCGGCGATCAGCCAACCCCCGGCCTGCAACTCGTTTTCCAGCTGCCCTGCGGCCCAGCCTGCATAGCCCAGCGCGATCAGCGCATCAGACGGACCCTGCCCGCCCGCCAGCGCCGACAGCACCTCGACCGATGTGCTCAGCACGACGCCTTCAAGCAGTTCCAGACTGCCCTCCATGCTGAAGAAATCCGGCGAATGCAGCACGAAGCCGCGCCCGGTCTCGACCGGGCCGCCGAAATGGATGGGCAGATCGGCGACAGGTTCGCCCAGCCCTGCGCCGGTTTCCGCAACGGGCAGTTCCAGATTTTCCAGAAGCGCCTTGAAACGCAGATCGGGCATCGGTTTGTTGACGATCACCCCCATCGCCCCCTCGTCCGAATGCGCGCAAAGCAACACCACCGAATGCGCGAAGCGCGGATCGGGCATCGAGGGCATGGCGATGAGGAATTTTCCGGTCAGCTGGTCCATCATATGTCCGTTGCCATTGGCTCGGTCCAGCATGCCCGGCTTGGCACGGCTTGCCAAGGGGGCGCAGCGCAGATGATGCGCGCCCGTCACAGCCTGCGGAAGTCGCGCGGTTTTGACTTCCCAATCGTCAGCCGACGCGGACACTGGGGGAATGAAAAGGTTCCGATTCGCTCTTGTCGCCGCGCTGCTCAGTCTGCCTGTGCCAGCGTTCAGCCAATCCCCGCGCACCGCCGATATTGTCGCGGCGCAAATGCGGCCGGGGTGGCAATCCGATACCGGCGCGCATATCGCCGGGCTGCAATTGCGCCTGGCGCGCGACTGGATGACCTATTGGCGCCATCCCGGCGAAAGCGGACTGGTGCCCCGGCTGGACTGGTCCGGGTCGGACAATGTCGCAAAGGCGCGCATTATCTGGCCCGAGCCGCGGCTGTATTTCAAGTCGGGCTTTGCCAGTATCGGCTATTCGGGCGAGGTCACGCTGCCCATCGAGGTCACGCCCGAACGGCCCGGTGAGCCGGTCGATTTCAACGCCATCCTGAGCGTAGGCGTGTGCAATGATATCTGCATCCCGGTCGATCTGTCGCTACAGATGGCGCTGAACGGCGCAGGCGCGCATGATCACGCGATTGCAACGGCGCTCGACCAGCGCCCCAGCGCGGCCCGCGCCGCCGGGCTGCGCGCGGTGGAGTGCACGCTCACACCCGACAAGAAGGCCCTGCGCCTGACCGCCAATATGGATATCCCGCCCGCAGGCGCGCGGGAGTTTCTGCTGATCGAGTCGCCGGGCCAGCCAGTGCGCGCGCTGCCCAGCGCGCGCGCGGGCAATGTGCTGACCGGGCATGGGCTGATCCGCGCGGCTTCGGGTGCCGGGATCGACCGATCCCAGATCCGGCTGAGCGTGATCAGCGAGCGTGGTGTGCTGACGCATCAGGGCTGTGCCATGTCGGACTGACCTGACCTGCGCTGCGACAGCCACATCGCAGTGGCCCCCATGACCCAGGCGGCCAGCAGCACCAGCGCCGCCCCTCCCATGAACAGGGCAAATGCGGCCCGCATCGGCGCGTCCCCGCCTTGCGGCACGCCAGGCCAGGCAGGAAGCTCATAGCCCAGCGCCACAAGCCCCATGGTCGCCATGAACCAGCCCGTCAGCGCGAGTACAGCAACCAGCGGCACCAGCATCACGCCCCGCACCGGCACAGTCAATGCGCGCCGCAACGAGGTCATCTGGCGGTGCAGATCATGCCCGATGGCCAGCACTGCCGGGACCAGCAACAGCACGATCACCATCCCGAAACCCAGGCCATAGACCAGCGTGATCACAGTCGGTTTCAGAAACTCGGCCTGAGTCGAGCCCTCGAACAATAGCGGCGACAAGCCCAGCACTGTGGTCAGCGTGGTCAGCAGCACCGGGCGCAGACGGTCGCAGGCCGCGTCGATGATCGAGGGGATCAGGCCGCGCTCCTGCGCATAGCCGTCCACAGTCGTCACCAGCACGATGGAATCGTTGATGATGATCCCGGCCATGCCGATCATCCCCACAATCGAGAACATCGACAGCGCCATACCCCAGCTCAGATGCCCCTGAATCACCCCGATCAGCCCGAAGGGGATGACCGACATGACCACCAGCGGCCGCAGCCAGCTGGAAAACACCCAGGCCAGCGTGAGATAGATCAGGATCAGGCACAGCCCGATGCCGATGGCCGCATCGGACATGAATTCACGTTCCTGCTCGGCCTGCCCTGACAGGCGGGTGGTGATGCCGAAATCGGCCTCCAGATCGGGCAGGATGCGCTCGGACAGCTCGCGCGTGATTTCGCGGGCGCGGGCCGGGTCATCCTCGGACAGATCGCCCGTGACCGTGACCACCCGCACACCGTTTTCGCGCCGGATGCTGGAAAAGCCCTGCCGCTC
>SKRP01000179.1 GCA_007118445.1 Natronohydrobacter sp. | reverse complement strand
TCGCAATTCTCGGCAAAGATCTCGTGAAAACTGCGGCCGCTATTGACCCCGGCATTCACTTCATCGCCGAAGCAGTGATCCTTCAACTTCACAGTGACATCGCGCACCCATGGCAGCGCCAGAACCTCTGCGCGGATACCAAAGGCCATCAGGAAGGCGAAATTGGGCGAGCACCAATAGGTCGGCAACCGGAACTCGACCAGCACCGAATCCGTGTCGGTGATCTCGACCTGCTCGACAAATTTCATGTCGGTGATCGGTTCGTCCAGTTCCGGATCCGAGACCGCCGAAAGGCGGTCCCAGACTTCGAGTTCGCGTTCAATCATGAGATTGGCCAGAAACATCGGATCACTCCGCCGCGATCTGGACAGGTGCCCCGGCAAGCTGCTTCTTCTTGGCCTCGACATCGATGCCATAAAGCTTGGCCGCGTTGAGCCCGAGGATCTTCTCCTTGATCTCATCGGTCAGCTGCACCCCGCCCCTTTCGGAAGAGATGTCTTCCGGGATCTGGAAGGCCCAGAGCTTTTCGACCAGCCATTTCGGGGTCCAGATCGCATAATCGGACCCGAAGAGGATCTTGTCTTCACCGACCCACCACAGCAATTCCGCCATCACTTCGGCGAAATAGCGCGGCCGCGAATGGATGAAGGGCAATGCCACTGCCAGACCGCCATAGACATTGGTTTCCTGGGTCGCGATCCAGCAGAAATCGTCCAGCCGCGGCAGGCCGCAATGTTCGATGATCCAGTTCAGGTTCTGGAAATCGGTCGCTGCGTAATCAACGTCGTGGACGTCAAAGGCATCCTTCGACAGCGGAATGATCGTCGGGCCCTTGTGGACATGGATATTGCGGATGCCCAGCTTGTCGCACAGCTCGAAGCATTTATAGGCCGAAGGATCATTCAGCGCCCAGCCCTTGCTGTCGCCATTCCATTCGGCGGTGTACATCTTGACACCCTTGATATCGAATTCTTCCTTCATGTAGTGGATATATTCGAGCGCCTTTTCACCATCGCGCGGATCGAACGAGCCATTGACGATAAAGCGCTCCGGATGGCGCGCCGCCATCTTGCTGCTGCGTTCGATCGACGAGAAGCCGTTCTTGTAGAAATCCCGCAGATAGGTGGACTGAATGATCGCCATGTCATCGGGACCATCGATGAACAGGTCACGATAGATATCATCTTCGCTGTATTTCTCGAAGCGCGGCTTTTCCCACAACTCTTCCGTGGGGCTGAGGTTCGTGTGATAGGCATAGAAGCAATCGATGAATTGCTTGCCGTGGATGTTCGCCTGATTTTCCGGGCTGCCGTCCCAGAAATGCGTATGGCCGTCAATCACGAAGATTTCCTTGCCTTCGGGTGTTTTGAACATCTTGTCCTCCTGGTTGTCTGGTTTTCTCTGCGTCCAGCGCAGGCCGCGCATCGCTGCGCAGCCGCGCCCGTCACGGATCAGCCAACGCGCGCAGCATGATGACCGGCATGAGGGTCTGCATCTGGCCGTTGGCAGTGGTGGACGCGACCAAGCCGCGTCCACATCGGCGGGCGGTCAGATATATTCCATCACTTCGTTCATATCCCCGAAGAGAATGACCGTGTTGTCATCGACCCGGACCATCCGGCCATAATGGGTCGAGGTGTTCACCTCGAAGATCTCTGCCGTCATCTCGCGGCCAAGATACTCGGTGATCTCATCCATCTTGAAGATCAGCTTGCCTTCGCCATCGATCCGGATGGTTGCCGGGTTGTATGTGACCGTCACGGAATCATTGTTCTCTTCCATGAATTCGGCGATGGCTCGTGCCTCGACCGAGTCATTCATGGTGACACCGCATTGGTGCGACACTTCACGCGATGTCATGTCGATGTCTTGCATCGACTTGAAGATGTTCTTGTTCGAAGCGTTGCGCGCTATGGTTGACATGATTGTTTTCCTTGCTGGATGATCAGTTGAGGCCAAGCTCGCCGAGGATCTGGGACAAGCGCTCGCGCGAGACTTCCTTCACATCCTGGAAGGAGACCGGCTTGGAATGCGGCTGCGACCAGATCGGCTGCAGCGCCGTCGCGGCTTTCTCGGCCAGATCACCATGTTTCGCGATCCAGGACCGGAACAGTTTGCGGTTGTGATCGGCATGGGTCTCGTCATTGGCCAGCAGATAGATCAGATCGACCGTATTCGCGAGATTGCGCTCGTAATCGGCCTCGGCTGCGGAAATCACCGGCGGTGTGATGAAATCATTATTGGCAGCAGCCGCCTGCATGAAGAAGCCCGACCGGATCAACTCGCCCACCAGCGGTTCAAAGACGATATTGATCGCGAAATACTGCTCAAGATAGTCTTCGCAACCCATGATCGTCTCGATCGCCTCGCGGGTCGGCTGCCAGATCGGATCCTCAAGCCAGGTCTGCTTGCCCAGCTCATCGTTCCAGCCGTCGATTTCCATCCCGATCTCGGCCAGATAGAGCGTGATATCCTGCGCCAGCCGCATCTTGTAGGAGGAATTGGTCAGCGTGGCGTTGTTGATCATCTGGGTATAGCCGTAGCGCTGCGCCTGCATCAGCGAGGTGCCCATACCGAATTCGGCATGTTTCCAGGCGCCCAGATGCTTTTGCAGGATGGTGAGCCAGGCCTTGTCAAAGACCTTGTGCGCACCGGCCTTGCGGGCATTCGAGATCACATTCTGCACCATGGTCTCGATTTTGGACTGGCGCTGGAAATGGGTGCGTTCCCATTCCTGATCGGGCGCACGGAAAGCGTGCCAGTTGCTCGACAGCGCCGCCGTGCTGTCCTTGCGGTAGGCCCCGCCGCCCTTGCCGCCCTCGAACTCGATGATCCAGTTCTGGATCAGGTAGCGTTCGGGATCGGGCTGCACGTCAACCGTGACATCCTCGTAATGCGTCGCCCGCTTGCCGCGCGGCTGGAAGTAATTATAGCGGCGGCTGTTCGAGCCGATGAAAGTCGCCGCACCCGCAGCACCGGAACCGACTGAACTTGATGTTGCTACCATGGTAGCCTCCCTTGGTTTGTTTCACGTCGCTAGCGTTCGGGCCGGTTCAGTGGCCCGAAGAACCGGAAGTCGGCGTGAACTTGTCGAAGAAGATGTGATCCGTGTCGAAATCATGCATGAACAGCACAGGCGTCAGCGCATCGATCATCGGCGGCGGGCCGCAGGCATAGACATCGCCTTCCCCGTCAACACCCATCTCGCGCAGCCGCCGATCAACCACTTCATGCACAAAACCGCGCTCTCCGCTCCAACCGGCATCATCCTCGGCATGGCTGAGGACCGGGATGAATTCCACCGACGGATTGGCCGTGGTCAGGGATGCGATCTCGTCAAGCTTGAACAGATCATCCTGGGTTCTGGCCCCGTAGAAGAAATAGACCGGGCGGCCCTCGCCGCTGGCAATATGGTCGCTCAGGATCGACCAGACCGGGGACATGCCCGAACCCGCCCCGACAAGGATCACCGGTCCTTGCCGTCCTTCGCGTCGGAAGCACATCCCGTAGGGGCCTTCGACTGTGACTTCGGCACCGGCCTTGATTCCTCCGTCGTCGAGTTCGTTGGAGAATCGTCCGTCGGGGTATTTCTTGATGATGAATCCGAGTTTCTCGGCTTCGCTCGGCGGATTTGCCATGGAGAACGAGCGTGTAATCTCCTCCCCCGCTTCTGTCCTGACCGTGATGTCGACATATTGGCCCGCCCAGAATTTGAGTGGAGACTCCAATTCGATCTGAACGCCCCGTATATCATGGGTCAGCTTCTGGAAATCGACGATCTTGCCCGAGTATTTCCGCACCGGAATCGACTTGGACAGCGCTTCCTCATCATAATTCAGCAGCTCTATCTCGACATCGCTATGCACCACAGTCCGGCACATCAGGATATGTCCGCTGTCCTTTTCCATCTCGCTGAGCGCAAAGGTCGAGTATTTCAGCATCTCGGTCTCGCCATCGAGCTGGACGCATTTGCAGGCAGAGCACTGCCCTTCCTTGCAGCCATGCGGCAATGCAATTCCCTGCCGGAAAGCAGCATCGAGCACGGTTTCCCCGTCTTCGACCTCGAATTCCACGCCCACCGGCTCCAAACGGACGTTGTAAACTTCCGTCATTCGTTCCTCCCTCAAGAACGTCACGCGCAAATTGCGCGCTTCTGCTGGTCCGGAAGCCGCAGGCGCGGCTTCCGGTAGTTCCGGTTTCAGTTGCAGGGGTTGATGGTGAAGCCCTTGCGGTATTCCGCGACATGCGCGTTGCGTTCGTCATCCGACATCGCGCGCAGCATGTTGAGCGGCGAGCGCAGCGTGTGTCCGCGCACATGCTCAAGCTTCCACATGTCCTTGTTGTCGAAGCGCAGATGCGGCTGGGCCGTCAGGGTCTGACCATCTTCGCGCACGAAGTTCAGATCGACGATGGCATCTGCCAGATCCCAGCCGTCATAGACAGTTTCCCATTCGCGCTTGCCCGAGAACTTGCCCATCGCCGGCGTCGGACGACCCTGATATTCGTCAGAGAAGGCCTCGACAGCGGTCCAGCGGTCCAGTTCATGAGCGAAGGTGTGCCACTGACCATCGATCTGGTCGACAACCATATCCTCGCGGATCAGGCACGGCACCAGGCAGGACCAGCAGCGATGCGGATAGACATAGCCCGTGTCCTGGTTGAAGGTGATGACCGTTTCGCCGGGCTTCGAGAGCTTGGCATACCATTTCCAGAACTCGCCGAATTCTGCATACCAGCCCGGATACTTGTTCTCGAACCACTCGAAATCCTTTTCGGTCTGGGCTTCGATCCGCCAGAAATTCACCGGCCAGCCGACCGCGAAGAACTGCGCGACCTTGTGGACATAGTTGCGCTCGGTGATGCGCTTCCAGGCTTCCTGCACGTCGTCGTGATGGATTTTCACGCCGTATTTTTCGAGCGGAAGCATATAGGTGCGGTAGTAATCCTCGAAGATCCAGCGATGCCACATTTCCGCATAGGATTCCTTTTCCTTGTCGCGGTTGGTGGTGCCGTATTCGATGATCGTCCCGATCGCAGCATCGACGATGGCATGGTTCTGCCAGAACGCATAGCGCAGGTCGCGCTCAAGCAGCAGGTGGTTTTCCGGCTCTTTCAGAGCGGCCATCAGCAGCGAATGGCCGTTACCGATATGGCGGCTTTCATCCGATTGCACCGACAGGAACACGGTGGGCAGCGCATAGTCGCCATTGCGGGCGGCTTCTGACGGCATGGCCACGAAAAGCGTGTTCGTGAAGGCAGTTTCGGCAACCACGGTCAGATACATGCAGGCGGCGGTCATGGTGTCGCCGGTGATGAACCCTTCGCCGAACTGGCGACCGATGGTCGTGGCATAGCATTTCCCGAAGGCTTCTTCGGTAATGTCAAAACCTGCCGGGTCGATATAGTTTTCCATATACCACTTCTTCAGGTTCATCTGAATCGTGGAGTGCCGGAATTCATCGACCATCTGCATGGTGAAACCCGTGCGCAGATCCTCGCCGGGGGCCAGCCGGGCCACCATCGCCATCGAGCGCGCTGCCGAGATTTCGGGGAAAGGAATGATCGCCAGGAACAGCTTCATCCATTCGACCCAGCGCGGTTCCACATTGCGGAACATATCACCGCGCAGAGCCGCGTCGAGTGCGCCGTAAACGCGGTTGTCCTTCTCTTCTTCCATCGGGAAGTAGGACCGCAGCACCTGCTTCATCGGGTCGCGCGGGGCCTTGGTGATCTTGTAGTCCGTCGGGAAAGTCGCGGCTTCCTGGACATAGGACGGGTTCCATCCCAGATCCGCGATTTTCTTGGTCGCCTCCCCGACCGAGATTCCACGCTGTGACGTGATCTTGTTAAGCGTCAAAGTCATGCCATGAGCCTCCTTAAAGCTCTGAGACCGTTCACACGGTCGCGTTTGGCGGCTTTCGCCGTTTCATGTCATGCGATACGGTATCTGACCGCATCGCACGGATTCTCGGCAAAGGTGGAGAAGGTCGAGTTGCCCTGTCACCCACCCACAGCCTGCGCTGTCGGTGTGAACAGTGTCTCTCCTCCCTTCCTTCGTTCTTTTTCGGCCAACACATTGGTTGATCGAGTGTTATGTCTTTCTTTATGCAAACCCGGTTCCAAATAGACCGATTCAGGGCAGTGCGCAGGCCAAATGCAATCTAATCAACTGTTAATAATGTATATTTTTTGATTATTTTTTTTGCGTGGATTCCAGAGACCCGCCAGCGTTTCGGCAGAAACATGCTATTGATACATTTCGTTACACTCTGTGTAACACTGAGGACGTCATTACGTTACATTTGAGATGCATCTATTTTACATGACGGTTCTGCCCCCGGTCGGCCATCAGCCATGAATGCCGGGTGAGTGATCCAACCGGGGGATCTGCTCTGATGAGATCAGCTGAGCCGACGCCGCTGTGACGCGCTCGGAAACCCGAGCTCCTGGCGATACCTGGCAACAACACGACGCGACACCAACAGACCCTCGGACTTCAGCAATTCCGAGAGCCTCTGGTCGGACAACGGATGTCTGGCGTTTTCATTCGCGAGGGCTTCGCGCAGTCTCGCCATCACCTGAGGCTTGGACGGCCCATCCGCACAGGCATGTGCGGCAGAATGGGGACACAGGTTTCTGGCGGATATGATTCCGTTGGGCCCCTCGACAAGCAGACCGTTCAAGACCCGGCTGACAGTGCTGAGGTGAAAGCCGGTCTTCTCGGCAATGGCCGACAGGGAAAGGGGCCGGAGGGCCGCTGCACCATCTCGGAAAAAATCGCCCTGAACCGCCAGGACAACCTGCATGATCTGCTTTAACGCGTTGTGGCGCAAATCAACCGCATGTCTGATTGCGCGCGCCTGGGCAAGTGCCTGCCGCATCGCTGGCGAGCTTTTCTCCGCAGCCCCGGCCTGAAGCGATACCTGCGTCTCAAGGGACGGCTTCAGGATGGCAACCCATCGGTTGCCCCGCGGCTCTACCCGCACATCAGGTTCGCGCATCAGGGTCAGATCGGTTGAGAAACGGCTGCCGGGCTTGGGATCCAGCCGACGCAGTCGGGCGAGTTGACGCGAGACTGTTTCCAGCGACAGCCCCGTCGCACTTGCGAGCGCCTCGGGACCGCCGCGTTCAAGCAGATCCAGTTTACTGAGAACGCATCTGATATCATCATTCAGCAGACCATGATCTTCAAGCTGCAAGTGCAGACATTCCCGCAAGTCACGGGCGAAAAGCCCGGCAGGTGATACACGGCGCTGGACCAGTCTGAGCCCGTTCTCCACAAGATGCGGCTCCAGACAGAGCTGTGCGGCGATGTCATCAACCGCAGTGCCCAGCCAGCCAGTGGGCTCCAGCGCTTCGATCAGGGCCATGACCAGCCGCTCCATCGGTCCGCCATGCGCGATCAGACCGGCGAGTTCGCGCGTGACATGCTCGTAGAGACTCGAGGGTTCAGCGGCCAGAGCCGTATCGAGAAAATCATGCAGATTGCCCGCGCGCAGCGCCGTCGCCCCGCGCCGACGGACCACAAGAAACGGATTGTCCCGCGCGGTCTCCAACAAGTGATCGTCCAGTTGCTCCCCCGACATCTGAAGGACAGTAGCCACCTGCCCGAGCCGGAAAACCTGCGACTGCCGCACATTCAGACGGGTCGAGAGACTCATTCAGCGGTCTCCGACAATAGGTCTGGCAAGGTCCCGATCACCTGGGGTAGCATTGACCCCGGATCACAAGGATGTTTGACGCCATGACCGAAACTCTTCCGCCCGGCAGTGTCGCACCGTTGTACAGCGCCCCGCCGGAATTTTCCTATCCGGGGCTTTCGCCGCAGCTTCTGGCGCGGGTCAAACAGTTGTGGTCGGCGCGTGGAGTTGATTTCGACCAGTGCTGGCGGGTGGGGATACGCGGCTTGCCCGGCTTTCAGGCCGTGCCACGTTTCGACGGCTCGACCAACAGCGCCGCTGTCGATCTTGTATTTCTCTTCGATCAGGCAGTGTTGTGGATACGCGCCATGCATGCAGCCACTGCCACCGGACATGCACATGGGGTCGAGGGACTGAACCCGGATCAGTGGCACGGGATTGCCGGAATAACGGCCCGGCTGACCGAACAGATGTCCGCGCTGCGCCTGCTGGCGCTGACCGGGCTTCCGATGCCGGCCATGCAGATTGCCCGTGCCATCTCCGAAGATGTGGACATGGCGCTGGTCTTGCTGATCCGGCCGAAACTTGCGCAGCGCTTCGCAACGTGCCGAAACGGAGAGGACACCAATGAATTCTGGCGCCGTCACATCGCGGGCGGGCGGGCGTTCAAGGCGATTGCCGAGAAACTCTATGGCATCGGCATCGACCATTCCGCCGACACCGAATACGCCAAATGGCGAAAATCGGTGCTGACGACACTCAACACTGCTGTTCACAGCAACATTCTGAGCGCTGCCGATACCGGAGCCGCGTCGACCAAGGCCCTGCTGAACCATGACAGCATCTATTTCGCAACCTATCGTGTCCATGAGCTTTGCGCCTATGCACAGCTTGTCACGCCTGATCTTACCGGCTGGCTGCGCAGGACAGGCGAGTTGGTGCCCGGCAGCTTCGCGCCACTCGCGGCACCATTGAGCGCTATTCTCATCAGCCAGATACAGAGCCTGAGCACGCCCGCGTCGCCCCGGATCCTCGGCGAGCAGGCACCGCACCATTAATGCACGGAATCTTCCCGCTTGCCCAACCGGCCCTGAGCAATCCATTGCGCGGCAAGGATCAGGGCTCCGGTAGCGAAATCCTTGCCATGATCCTCGATCATGGCTTCGGCGGTTTTCGCCAGCTCCTGAAAATAGCGATCCTTGCTCTGTTCTTCGGTATCCAGTGCCTGGTTCATCTTCTTCGCTCCCTTGGTGGATTATTTGAACATTGTCTTGGGGAATGTCGCTATGGATGCAGCACCTTCAGCAGTTCCGATCGCCAGATGCCTGCCATCGGGCGACCAGGCCAGAGTTGTCACCGCATCGCCCCCCCCTTCGCGCAACATCATTTCCTCGCGACTGCCGATCTGACAAAGCGTGACCAGCCCGTTGGCATATCCCACAGCACAGAGATCACGCAGCGGATGCACGGCCACGGTCTCGACCAGCGTCAGACCCGGCTTCCCTGTCTCGACAGCCACACCCTCATGCGCGCCGAATGGCAGGTCCGGCAATTGCCATCCGACAACACGAAACGCCCCGGATGAAATCATCGCATTCGCCTTGCTGCTGAATGCCACGGTCGTGACCGGTGCCGGAAAATCGACGATCCGGTCAGCCTGTCGCTGCACGACATCCACCAACAGCAGGCTCTTGTCCGCGCAACCGCCTGCAATCCAGCGACCATCCGGCGACCACCCCAGACCGTTCACCTGCCCGTCAGCCACGATCTGCGCCACACAGGCCAGATCCCCTGCATCCAGGACCGTCATCTGACCCTCGCCCCAACAGGCAATCTGCTGCGCATCGGCTGAGAGGCCGATCCGTGTAACAGCATGTTCCAGCGCGGTTGAAACCAGGGTGATCCCGTTCTCGGGCGACATGATGTCCATCCGCGCACCGCGCGCGACCAGAAGCCCTCGCTTGTCGGGTAGTGCTGACAGCGCGGTAACTCGCCCCTCCCCGGCGCGCACAATGCGCAACAGCTGCCCCCGCGCGGTCGCACGCCAGATTTCTGCACCCTCATGATGCACAAAGGCAAAACCCTGTTGCGCCACCGGGCACAGGCCCGTGCCGACAGCCGCAACAGGCTCTGGCGAGCGCACCGGCACAGGCAGCGGTTTTTCACGCGGACGGATGGTCATCCGCCCGGTTTCCAACTCAGTGCGCATCCGCTTCTCAGGGTCTTCTCCGTCCTGCACCAGCAAGAATGCCAGCGCACCATCCGCCAGGGTGACCGCAACCGTGGAACCGACCACATTGAACCGGACATCACGGATTTCGGTTCCCAGTTCCCATGTTCTGGCCAGCAGATCGAAGAGCGACAGGGATTGCGGTGGAATATGCTGGGTCATTTGTCATCGCTTTCAGTGATCGCTGCGAGTTCCTGATCCACTGCAGCCAGTTCGGTTTCCAGAGACTCGATCAGGGTCACACAGGCCGCCAGCGCATCAGCATTCGTCGCACGCTCTGCATCGCCGGCACCGAGTTCCGTGCCGTCCTCGTCATCCTTCTGATCCAGAACCAGAATGCCGCTTGCGATCTGGTTCAGCCGAAGATGCTCGCAATTTGCCGCCGCGATTGCCTGCACCAGCGAAATCCGCCGCGTCATGATCGTCTGGATCTTGCCGTTCATATCTGTCATGGACTCGCTCCGATATCTGCAGCAGCGACCTGAACGGAGGTATGCGCCCGATGACCGATCCTGTCGATTTTCGTTTTTTCACCAGTTTGCAGAAAGTGCTGGCGAATGATGATAGTGTTGACACGGCCTGCCGCGATGCGGTCGACCGCGCTCTCGCAACCGGCGCGCCGGATGATCTGCGCAACGCCCGCGAGCTTGTTCACGCCCTGCCGACCGAAGTTCGGAACCGCATTCTGGCCCGGGTTCACGCTGCCATGGCCAGCGACATTTCTGCAATCTGGGAGATGATGCCGAATGCATCCGCAGCGAAACGACCCAACTAGGTCAGCTTCTGCTGCCACGGGTCGTTCGGGCACAGCGCGCGCAATCATCGGCTTCTCCTCCCATGAGCTTCCGATTTGTCGAGTGCCGGAAAGACTATCCAAACTCTGAGTCTGTGCAATTGAAACAACGCAAACGACGCCCATAGACAGTTAAAAAAGATGTATTTGTAAAATAGCGTTACACCTCCATCGGCAAAATCGTAACACTTTGTTCCAGATAGACTTTTCATGAATTGCAAAATAGACTGGTTATCCATGAAACCGATTCGCACCGTCGATCCGGTGCAGCACAGCTTCCGCCAGACCCGGCTGGAAGAGACATGAGGCCACGCGCTTGAACAGCTTTCCCGAGGTGATCGAAGCAGATGGTGTCCTGCTTCGCCCCGCAGCACAAAGCGATCTCGGGGCGGTTGCCACGCATTTGAACATGCCAGACGTCGCGCGCTGGATGGCGACTGTCAGACATCCGTTTACCGATGCGGATGCTGAAGAAATTCTTGCCCTTGCCCATGATCCTTCGCAATGCCTCCGGGTGCTGGAGGTGAATGGCACGATGGTCGGCTGTCTCAGGCTTTCACCGGATATCTGGTTCTGGCTCGCGCCCTCCGCACAGGGTCAGGGGCTGATGTCGCGCGCTCTTCATGCAGCGATCACCGCCTATTTCCACACTCCCGCACCGCCCCTGTTTGCGACCTGCCGCGATGACAATTGTGCCGCGCTATCCGTGCTGTCGCGTCTCGGATTTTCCAGAATGCCGATGCGTAAACGACTGTTTTTTCAAAACGAAGGGCGTGCATTAAGCTGCATTGAATACGTCATGTGCGTCGAGCAATGGCTTCAGCTTCACCCGCCGCGACTAACCTGCGGCTCGCTTGAACTGCGGCCAGCAGTCCAGAAGGACGCCCCTGCCCTTGCGAAGATGCTTCCGCGCCGCGGGACCGAAGGCAGCAGGTCATGGCCCCACCCGGATAGGATAAGCGCTTTCATTGAACATAATCGGTGCCGCAGACACGGCAGTGGATTATTCGTCATCGAGGACAAGAACAGATGCCTCATCGGCATGGTTCTGCTGGACAAGACGCGCGAAAAACAAATCCCGCGTTTCATGACACCAGAAGGGTCGGATCGATATTCAGAAAATGTCGCGAACCTCTTTCGCGACTGCATGTCAGGGTCATGACCGGAACAGTCCTGCAGCATTTCCATCCCGCCACAAAAATCGCGGGGGCTTTTGAAGCCTTGCTCAGGCTGCCCCAGGGCCGAGTGAACTGACTGGAGTTCAGCGAACAGGCCGAAAAACCGGCCCGTTTCCTGTTTCACTGTCAAAACCTGCTTCGAGCGCAACATCACAGCTATGGCCTGGCTTCAAGGCCCTCAGACCCCGACCCCAGGCCATATGCGTCTTTCACAGATTCCCGGCAGACATTTCGCGCGCGATATGATCTGCCTGACGAATTGCCAGCGCCACAATCGTCAATGTCGGATTTTCTGCCGCGCCGGTGGTAAATTGCGACCCGTCAGAGACGAAGAGATTGGCGATATCATGGGTCTGGCCCCAGCGGTTCACCACACCGTCCCGCGCATGTTCGGACATCCGGTTGGTGCCGAGGTTATGCGTCGAGGGATAGGGCGGCGTCGGGAAAGTGCGGGTCGCACCGACTGCCTGATAGACCGCCTGTCCCTGACGATAGGCATGATTGCGCATCGCGATATCATTGGGATGATCATCGAAATGCACATTCGCGACCGGCAGGCCATGCTGATCGTGCACATCATGATTGAGCGTGACACGGTTGGTTTCCTGCGGCATATCCTCGCCCACGATCCACATGCCTGCCATGTTCTCATAATGATCAAGCGCGGTTGTGAATTCGCGCCCCCAGCCGCCGGGATCAAGGAAGGCCGCCATGAAGGGCAGACCAAGCGCCAGCGTTTCCAGCTCATACCCGCCGACAAAGCCACGCGACGGGTCATGTCGCGCCTCGTCCTGAATGATGCCGGCCATCGTCGTCCCGCGCCACATTTTCACCGGCTTGTCGAAAATCGCATAGACCGAGCCGGTCATATGCCGCATGTAGTTGCGCCCGACCTGGCCTGAACTGTTGGCCAGCCCATCAGGGAACATGCTGGACGCGGAATTGAGCAGCAAACGCGGGCTTTCAAACGAGTTTCCGGCCAGAGCGACAATCCGCGCACGCTGGAACTGAAGATTGCCGTCGCGGTCGAAATACTCGACTCCCGTGACCTTGCCCGCGTCATCATGCAGGATTCTCGCAGCATGTGCGTGTTCGCGCACTTCCAGATTCCCTGTCGCCTCACCGCGCGGGATGTCAGTATAGGCAGCCGACCATTTCGCGCCCCATTTGCATCCCTGGAAACAGAACCCCGTCTGCTGGCAGGCCATCCGGTCATCATTCCATTCCGAATTGATGGCCATCCGGCCCGTGTTGACCTCCTTGTAGCCCAGCGCCTTTGCACCCTTCTCGAACACAAGGTAGTTGTTGTTGCCAGGCAGTCCTGCGTGCCCGTTTGTGAGCGTCACGCCCAGCTTCTTTTCCGCCAGATCATACCAGGGGTCCATCTCTTCGGCATCAATTGGCCAATCGAGCAGGTTTGCCCCCTGCACGCGGCCATAGGTCGTGAGCGCCTTCCACTCATGGTCCTGAAACCGCAGCGACGCCCCGGCCCAATGCGTCGTCGTTCCGCCCACCGCCTTGACGATCCATGCAGGCAGGCCAGAGAAATCGCGCGCCACACGCCAGTCGCCCGATGTCGTCCTCGGGTCAAGCCAGGCAAGTTGCCCGAAGCTTTCCCATTCATCATTGACATAGTCTTCGGGCAGATAACGTCCCCCCGCTTCCAGTGCGACCACATGCACGCCTTTCTGCGCCAGTTCATTGGCCAGCACACCGCCGCCCGCGCCGGTGCCGATCACGACGACCACATTGTCATCGTCTAAATCAAAACTTGTCGCCATAGCCTGTTCCTCCCCTATGGCTCACAGCCAGTTGATGTCATTGAAACCGCGATCCATATAGCCGCCCTCGCTGTAGCTTTCGCCTTCATAGCCAAAGATCGGCCAGACCGCTTTCTGGTTGTAAAGCCCGGTCACAAGTCCACCGCGCACGGTCTGGAAGAAATGGCTTTCCTCCATCGCCCGCAGGATATCGACGCGGTCGCGTTCCCAGCCGACATCAAGATAGCTGTCAAAGCCGCGCCCCTGCGCGGCGGCGTCAAGCGCGCTGATCCCGGCTTCCACCATCTCGGCCATCTCGGCGCTGTCATAGCCGCGCACGGCGATGACGTAATATTCATCCCCGACCTGATCATGCGGATAGATATCGCGCGCCATCCGGACCAGCGTCGCCATGGTTTCGGGTTTCAGATGCGTTACTTCCAGCGCCCATGCGGCATCGGGGGCCGCGATGAATCCGGCACCGATTGCGAAACTCGCAGATGCGGCAACCGTGCCGGACAATAGCTGGCGACGGGTCATTTCCCGCGGGCTTGCGGTCTTTGTCATGGATTTCCTCCCATAAAGCAAAAGATGGCGCCACGCTCCCCAACATGACGCCGGCGATGGTGGCGCTACAGGTAGCGCCCTCCCCGTTCGAGAACTTCGATCTGATATCCATCCGGATCGGCCACGAAGAAAAACCGGGCGATGACCTCTCCGGCAGGCGCGAAATCGACCAGCTTGCGCGG
>SKRP01000297.1 GCA_007118445.1 Natronohydrobacter sp. | reverse complement strand
GCATTGCGGATCAGATTAGCGGCCATGCCCTGCTCATCGTCCAGCAGCGCTTTCAGCAGATGGACCGGGGTCAGGCGCTGGTGATCCTCGCGCAAGGCAATGGTCTGGGCGGCCTGAATGAACCCGCGCGCCCGCTCGGTGAATTTCTCTAGTGACATGGCATCTTCTCCTACATAAGCGCCCGCGCTCCCGGCCATGCCTGCAATGCAGCACATGACCCTTGCGGACCTCGATACTCATGTGGGATATGCGCACCCCTGTTGCAAGATGGGCACAGATCGCCCGGCGCGTTTTTTCTCTCAGCCAGGCAAAGCGCCGGGCTTGTTCAACCGTGACCAGTCGATCCCGTCGCTGCGCCGCATCTCGAAAAGCAGCCAGTCCCCGTCAGTCCCGGTCTTGTGCCACCCCAGACGCTGGAGCACCCGTTCCGACGCGCTGTTGTCGCGATGAACCCGCGCTGTGATGGTCGACAAGGCGGGAAAGATACTGAGACACCGCCAGGTGAACAACGCGATCATCGGGGCGGCGAGGCCCAGCCCCCAATAGTCGCGACCCAGCCAGTAGCTGATCTCGCCCGATTGCGGTGGGGTGACTTCGGTGCGCCATTGCATCCGCATCTGGCCGACGACACGGCCCTGATACTCGACCGCGCGCACCTTGTGGTGGCTGACCTGCCGGGACATCTCGATCAGCCCCTGCGCAAGATCGTTCGTTATCTCGCCGGGATAGTCCTCATACATGTAGCGCCAGAGCTCGGCATCATCGAGCAGCGCGCGGTAGAGCGGCGCATCCTCGTTTTCCCAGGCGCGGAAGCAGAAGCGCGCCATGATTTCCGCAGGCGGCTGTAACAGGGGCGCGGCGGCAATACGTTTGCCGCGCAAGGTCTCGGCCACATTACCGGACAGTGCTGCATGCGGTGTCTGCTGGTCAGCCTTGTCAGTCACGATCTCTCTCCTGCCGTTGCGCCACGCTGGTTAGGAAACCTTAACTTATCGCGGATAACACGATTTTTCTAGGCAAAACGCTCTTCGGTCCGGCGGATGCACCAATCCATCAACTGCGCGGGCTCGGGCGAGAGTGCTTCTGCCATCCCGTCCGCAAAGCGCAGGAAGCCCTCAATATTGGATTTGTTGACCGAAGTGAGCACCGGAACATCCTCGGACAGCGCCTGTCCGATGACGTTGCGGAACCCGCGACCGTCAAGTTCGGATTTGCCGAATTTGTTCAGAATCAGCAGGGCGGGACGCCGCTTCAGATCGGCCTCGACCAGTCCGACAGCGGTTTCCAGCCCGACCGGGTCCAGCCGACAGCCGCGCGCATGGGGACCGAGATTCTGACTGATCCGCATGGAAAACTCATGCCCCAGAACCTGCAGATCCATATCGCACAGCCGGTCAGGATGCGTTTCGCGGTTGATCTGCACCACACCGGCCAAATCCACGCCCTGCGCGATCAGCTGTTCTGCAAGATCGGCCAGCAGCCGGTCTGCTGCGCCGCGCCCTTCGGCGGTGATATATCCCAACATGGCCCTGCCCTCTGGCTTGTTGCATGTTATATGCCCATCTAGAATGAAACAGGCCACAGGACCAGAGCGCAATGACGCATCCCCCCCGCCATCTGCCCGATCCGCACCACCCGCGCCTGACCCGTGCAGTGGACGGTCTGGATCAGACCGGTGCCGCCCGGACCATCCGCGTGGTCGAGGAACGCCCGCTGACGATCTATCTGAACGCGCAGGAAATCGTCACGGCCATGACAATCGGCGATTACCCGGAATATCTGGCGCTGGGATTTCTGCGCAATCAGGGGATGCTGCGCGCGGATGACGATGTCATCAGCGTCGAATATGATGACGATCTGGAGGTCGTGGTTGTGCGCACCACCCGGCAGACCAGCTATGAGGAGAAGGTGAAGAAGAAAACCCGGACCTCGGGCTGTGCAGTGGGCACGGTTTTCGGCGACATGATGGAGGGGCTGGAGGGGCTGACCCTGCCAGCGGCTGAAACGCGCACCAGCTGGCTTTATGCGCTGGCGCGAGAGATCAACACCATGCCCTCGCTCTATCTGGAGGCCGGGGCCATTCATGGCACTGTGCTGTGCGCGCGCGACAAGGTGCTGGTCTATATGGAAGATGTCGGGCGTCATAACGCGGTGGACAAGATCGCGGGCTATATGTTCCGCCATGATGTCGCAGGGGCGGACAAGATCCTGTACACGACCGGGCGGCTGACCTCGGAAATGGTGATCAAGACGGCGCAGATGGGCATCCCGGTGCTGGCCTCGCGCTCTGGCTTCACGGCCTGGGGGGTGGAAATCGCGCGGCAGGTGGGGCTGACGCTGATCGGGCGGATGCGCGGGCAGCGGTTCATCTGTCTTTCGGGCGCAGAACGGCTGGTCCGCGATGCCGATCTGACAGCAGTGCCAGAGGAGGACCGCAAGCACCGCCGCAAAGGGGCTGAAGCATGAGCCTGCCGGTTGCCGTCATATTGGCGGGCGGGCAGGCCACGCGCATGGGCGGCGGGGACAAGGGCCTGCGCATGGTGGCAGGCCAGCCGCTGCTGACGCATGTGCTGGCGCGGCTTGCGCCGCAGGTGGGCCGGATTGCACTGAATGCCAATGGCGATCCCGCACGGTTTGCGGCCTATGACCTGCCTGTGATCGCCGATTCGCTGCCCGACTGGCCCGGCCCGCTGGCCGGTGTTCTGGCCGGGATGGACTGGGCGGCATCTCAGGGCGCGCAGGCTGTGGTTTCGGTCGCCGCCGACACGCCGTTTTTCCCGCGCAATCTGGTCGCCAGACTGCAGGCCGCCGCCGGGCCGAGCGGGCTGTCGCTGGCCGCAACGCGCGAGGGCGACAAGCTCTGGCGGCACCCGACATTCGGGCTGTGGCCGGTGGCGCTGCGCGACGATCTGCGCGCGGCCTTGCAGAGCGGGTTGCGCAAGGTGGTGCTCTGGACCGACCGGCATGGCGCGGGCACAGCGGAATTCCCCAGCGCCCCGGTTGATCCCTTCTTCAACATCAACACGCCCGAGGATATTGCCGTCGCAGAACGACTCGCAGGGCAGGCATGAAGATCTACGGCGTCACAGGCTGGAAAAACACCGGCAAGACCACCTTGATGGAACGGCTGGTCGCGGAAATGGTCGCGCGCGGCCTGCGGGTCTCGACTGTGAAACACGCGCATCATGACACGGAAATCGACCATCCGGGGCGCGATTCCCATCGCCACCGGGTCGCCGGCGCGACCGAGGTCGTGCTGTGCTCGCCCCGCCGCTGGGCCGTGATGCATGAATTGCGAGACACCGCCGAGCCGCCGCTGGCCGATCTGTTGGCGCGGCTTTCGCCGGTCGATCTGGTGCTGATCGAGGGCTACAAGCGCGCGGCCCACCCCAAGATTGAAGCCTATCGCGCGTGCGCCGGGCGCGATCTGCTGGCGCGCAGCAATGACACGATCCGGGCTGTGGCCTCGGATACAGCGCTGGACGGGATTGGCCTGCCTGTACTCGATCTGGATGATACCGCGGCCATCGCGGATTTCATCCTGCGGGATCTGGGGATGCAGACATGAGCCGGTTTGACCGGATCCTTGTGGTGGACTGGTCGGCCAATTCCACGCCCAAACGCGGCAAGGATTCGATCTGGATCGGGCAGGCCGGGCACCAAGCTGGCCCGCCGCAGAATTTCAGCACCCGCCATGCAGCCATGGCCCATCTGCAGGCCCAGATGCGCGCTGCGCTGCAGGCCGGCCAGCGGATGCTGGTCGCCTTCGACATTGGTTTCGGCTTTCCGCAGGGTTTCGCGCGCCATCTGACGGGCCGGGCCGATGCGCTGGCGGTCTGGGACTGGCTGGCCGCCCGGATCGAGGATGACGCGCAGAACCGCAACAACCGCTTTCAGGTCGCCGCCGAGATCAACCGCCACTTTCCGGGGCTGGGGCCGTTCTGGGGCAGGCCCGACCATCTGGACCTGCCGGATCTGCCCAGCAAGGGCAGCCTGCGCCGGGGCCATGATCTCGCGGAACTGCGCGAAACAGAAAAGCTGTGCTCGGGCGCGCATCCGATGTGGAAGCTCTACACAACGGGTTCTGTCGGGTCGCAAAGCCTGCTGGGGCAAGCACATCTGGCGCGGCTGCGGGCGGATTTCGG
>SKRP01000084.1 GCA_007118445.1 Natronohydrobacter sp. | reverse complement strand
GAACGCGCCGGAACGCTCGCTGCGCCCGGAATTGCGTCGCGCCCCGCCGGTGGAGGGGATCGTCTCGCGCGCGGGCCTCGGGGGCGATGTTGCTTTCGCGGTGATGGACATGCGCTCGGGCAATCTGCTTGAAGGGCAGGGGGCCAACCAGCCCATGCCGCCTGCCAGCGTGGCCAAGGCGATCACGGCGCTTTATGCGCTCGACGCGCTCGGGGCGTCCTATCAGTTCCGCACCCGGCTGGTAGCGACCGGGCCAGTGGTTGATGGGGTGCTGCGCGGCGATCTGGTGCTGGCAGGCGGGGGCGACCCGGTTCTGGAAACCGATCATCTGGCCGCGATGGCCGCCGAACTCGCGCGCGGGGGCGTGCGGCAGGTGACGGGGCGGTTTCTGGTCTGGGGCGGCGCGCTGCCTTTCACGCCGGAAATCACCGATGATCAATCGCCGCAGGCGGGCTACAACCCGTCCGTGTCGGGGCTGAACCTGAATTTCAACCGCGTGCATTTCGAATGGCGCCGCGCGGGCACGGATTACACTGTGACGATGGATGGCCGCTCGAACCGGCACCGGCCAGCGGTCAGCATGGCGCAGATGCAGGTCGCCGCGCGTAGTGCGCCGCTCTACACCTACCGCCGCACGGCCAGTCGCGATGAATGGAGCGTTGCGCGTTCGGCGCTGGGCAATAGCGGTTCGCGCTGGCTGCCTGTGCGCCATCCCGAACTTTACGCAGGCGAGGTCTTCCGCGTGCTGGCCGCAGGGCAGGGGATCACACTGGGCGCGCCGGAAGTGACCCGGACCAGCCCGCAGGGGCAGGATCTTGTCACGCATCGCTCGCCTGCGCTGCAGGCGATGCTGCGCGACCTGTTGCGTTTTTCGACCAATATCAGCGCCGAGGCCGTGGGCATGACGGCCACGGCGGCGCGGGTTGGGCGGCCCGGTTCTCTGGCGGCGTCGGGGGCAGCAATGTCGGACTGGGCGCGGGGGCGCTATGGCATGACCAGCGCAAGGCTGGTCGATCATTCCGGGCTTGGGGCCGCGTCGCGCGTCGGCATGGCCGATCTGGCGCAGATGTTCCGGCAGGCAGGCGCGGATGGCACGCTGCGCGCAATCCTGCGTGAACATCCGTTCCGCGATGGCAATGGCCGGATCATCGCCGATCCCGGTCTGGATGTTCGGGCCAAGACCGGGACGCTTTACTTCGTCTCGGCGCTGGGGGGGTATCTGTCTGCGCCCGGCGGGCGGGATATGGCCTTTGCGATCTGTTCTGCTGATCTGCCGCGCCGCGCGCGCGTCGCCGGTGCTGGGGTGGACCGCCCCGAGGGAACTGCCGCCTGGGCGCGCAATGCCCGCCAGATGCAGCAGGATCTGCTGCGGCGCTGGGCACTGGCGCATTCCTGAGCGCTCGGGCGCGCGCCGCCCGGTTGGATGACGTGCGGCAGATCAGAGCGTTTGCGGCTCTGCGAGGTATTTTTCCAGCCAGTGAATGTCATATCTGCCGGTCTGCACATCCGGTTCCGCCAGCAGCGCGCGGAACAGCGGCACCGAACTGTCCACCCCGTCAATGATCAGCTCGCCCAGCGCCCGGTTGAGCCGCGCCAGCGCCTCGGGCCGGTCGCGGCCATGCACAATCAGCTTGGCGATCAGACTGTCATAATAGGGCGGAATCGTGTAGCCGGAATAGAGCGCGCTGTCCATGCGCACGCCCAGACCGCCGGGCGCGTGATAGGTATTGACGCGACCAGGGCAGGGGGTGAAATTCGGCAGCTTCTCGGCATTGATCCGCACTTCAATGGCATGGCCATTGACCTGCAGATCCTCCTGACGGAACGAAAGCGGATGTCCGGCCGCGACGCGGATCTGCTCGCGCACCAGATCGACCCCGAAAACCGCCTCGGTGACAGGATGCTCGACCTGCAGGCGGGTGTTCATTTCGATGAAATAGAATTCGCCATTCTCGAACAGGAATTCTATTGTGCCCGCGCCGCGATACCCGATCCGCGCCACAGCCTCGGCGCAGGTCTGGCCGATCCGGGCGCGGGTTTCCGCGTCGATGGCGGGGCCGGGGGCTTCTTCCAGAACCTTCTGGTGGCGACGCTGCAGCGAGCAGTCGCGCTCGCCCAGATGCACGGCATTGCCCTTGCCATCGCCAAAGACCTGAATCTCGATATGGCGCGGCTGGCCGAGATATTTCTCGATATAGACCTCGTCATTGCCGAAGGCGGCCTTGGCCTCTGACCGGGCGGTGCGGAAAGCCGTTTCCAGTTCCGACTCGGCGCGCGCCAGTTTCATGCCGCGCCCGCCGCCGCCAGCCGTGGCCTTGATGATCACCGGATAGCCGATCTCGGCGGCGACCCTGCGCGCGGTCTCGAAATCCCCGACACCCCCATCGGATCCCGGCACGCAGGGCACGCCCAGCGCCTTCATCGTGTCCTTGGCCGTGATCTTGTCGCCCATCATGCGGATATGCTCGGCCGAGGGGCCGATGAAGCTGATGTCGTGATCTTCGACCACCTGCACGAAAGCCGCGTTTTCCGACAGGAAGCCGTAGCCCGGATGAATCGCTTCAGCGCCCGAAATCTCGCAGGCGGAAATGATCGAGGGAATATGCAGGTAGCTGGCGCTCGATGGCGGCGGGCCGATGCAGATCGCCTCATCGGCCATGCGCACATGCATCGCATCCGAATCAGCGGTGGAATGCACCGCGACCGAACCAATGCCCATCTCGCGACAGGCGCGGATCACACGCAGCGCGATTTCCCCGCGATTGGCTATCAGGATCTTGTTGAACATGCGCGCCCTGCCTTATTCGATGATCATCAGCGGTGCGCCGAATTCGACCGGGCTGCCATCGGCCACCACGATGCGTTTGACAGTTCCAGCATGGGGGGCGGGGATGTGGTTCATGGTTTTCATCGCTTCGATGATCAGAAGCGTGTCGCCTTCGGACACCTGCGTGCCGACGCTCACGAAATTCGCAGCCCCTGGTTCCGCGGCCAGATAGGCCGTGCCCACCATCGGCGAGGTCACGGCACCTGGATGCTGCGCCGGATCGGCGGGCAGGTCCATATCGGCTGAGGTGGCAGCCGGGGCAGCAGGTGTCGCCGCACTGGCCGGGGCGGCAGTGGCGGGCGCGGCCATCTGCTGGATGACCGGCTGTGCGCCCAGTTTCGAGACTTTCACGTTCAGACTGTCATTCTCGCCATAGTCGCGTTTGACATTCAGTTCCGCGAGGTCGTTCTCGTTGAGAAGTTCCGCAAGGGCTTTGATAAAGGCGACATCGGCGTCATTGCGGCTTTGCGTCATCTCGTTCCTCGAAAACAGGGCATCATCGTGATTGGACCGCCGCATGGATCACGCCAGCGGTGTTGGCGCTGCCTTATACAGGCGCCAGTCCCTGCTGTGAAGCCGCGTTTTCGCGACTGCAATCGCCTGCGCGCGCAGGCAGAAAGCGCTTTGCACAGATGTAAATTCCTGTAAATTCCCGATGTGAAGGAATTGAAGCATGGTCCGCCCCGCCCTGACAGGAACGCGCATCCGCGCCCGCCGCAACCTGCGTGGAATGCGTCAGGCGGAACTCGCGCGCGCAGTGGGCGTATCGGCCTCCTATCTCAATCTGATCGAACATAACCGGCGCAATGTCGGGCCCGATCTGCTGGCCGCGCTGGCGCTGGCGCTTGGTGTGTCGGTCGATGCGCTGATCGAGGATGGCGATTCCCGGCTGATCGAGGGCGCGCGCGCCGCTGCAGAGCGCAGCAATACCGATCCGGCCGAGCTGGAACGTATCGATGAATTCACCGGGCGCTTTCCCGGCTGGGCCAAGGTGCTGGCCGAAACGCAGCTGCGCGTCGAGCGGCTGGAACGGGTGGTGGACCAGCTCAATGACCGCATGACCCATGATCCCTATATGGGCGAGGCGCTGCACGAGATCATCTCGGCGGTGACTTCGGTGCAATCCACAGCGACGATTCTCAATGATGCGCAGGAAATCGAGCCGGACTGGCAGGCGCGGTTTCATCAGAACATCCTGCAGGACAGCGCGCGGCTGGCCGAAGGGGCCGTGGCGCTGGTCAATTACCTCGATGCCGGCAAAAGCGACGAGACCGGGCTTGCCGCCCCGCAGGAAGAGGTCGAGGCCTGGCTGGCTGCGCGCGATTTCGATCTGTCCGAGCTGGATCAGCAGGG
>SKRP01000127.1 GCA_007118445.1 Natronohydrobacter sp. | reverse complement strand
TCTCGTTCTTCTGGCCTGCCCAGAACGCCGAGATGCTGGAAGCCGCGAAAGCGCGCGGCGCGACTGTGATCGCGATGGATATGGTGCCACGGATCAGCCGCGCGCAGAAGATGGATGCGCTCTCGTCCATGGCCAATATCGCAGGCTACCGCGCGGTGATCGAGGCCGGTAATAATTTCGGGCGCTTCTTCACAGGTCAGGTGACCGCTGCGGGCAAGATCCCGCCTGCGCGCGTGCTGGTGGTCGGTGCGGGTGTGGCCGGGCTTGCGGCCATTGGCACTTCGACCAGCCTCGGCGCGATCACGCTGGCCTTCGATGTGCGGCCCGAAGTGTCGGAACAGATTGAATCGATGGGCGCGGAATTCGTCTTCCTCGATTTCGAGGATTCAGCGACGGACGGCGCGGAAACCGGCGGCTATGCCGCGCCTTCCAGCCCTGAATTCCGCGAAAAGCAGCTTGAGAAATTCCGTGAACTGGCCCCGGATGTCGATATCGTCATCACCACGGCCCTGATCCCCGGACGCCCGGCGCCGAAGCTCTGGACCGAGGATATGGTGCAGATGATGAAGCCCGGCTCGGTGATCGTCGATCTGGCCGCCGAGAAGGGCGGCAATTGCGACCTGACTGTGATGGATGAGCGGCTGGTCACGGAAAACGGGGTTGTCATCGTCGGCTACACCGATTTCCCCAGCCGGATGGCCGCGCAAAGCTCGACGCTCTATGCCACCAATATCCGCCATATGCTGCATGACCTGACGCCCGAAAAAGACGGCAATATCAACCATAACATGGAAGATGACGTCATTCGCGGCGCGACGGTCACGCATGAAGGCGAGATCACTTTCCCGCCGCCACCGCCCAAGGTGAAAGCTATCGCGGCCAAACCAAAGGAAAAGGTCAAGGAGCTGACGCCGGAAGAGAAGCGCGCGCAGGAAATCGCGGCCTTCAAATCCGAGACCAGGACGCAGGTGGCACTGCTGGCCGCTGGTGCAGCTTTCGTGCTGGCCGTGGGTCTGGTCGCGCCTGAGAGCTTCATGCGCAATTTCATCATCTTCGTGCTGGCCGTCTTCGTGGGCTTCCAGGTGATCTGGAAAGTCTCGCATTCGCTGCACACGCCGCTGATGGCGGTGACCAATGCGATCTCCTCGATCATCATCGTGGGCGCATTGTTGCAGATCGGCTCGACCTCGGTGTCGATCACGCTGATGGCGGCGCTCGCGCTTCTGATGGCGGCAGTGAATATCTTTGGCGGTTTCCTGGTGACACGGCGGATGCTCGCCATGTTCCAGAAATCCTGACGGCAGGGGGTATAAGAGATGGATTTCGGATTTACAGTTGCGGCCTATGCTGTCGCAACAGTTCTCTTCGTCCTGTCGCTGGGGGGCCTTTCGGGGCAGGAAAGCGCGAAACGGGCGATCTGGTATGGTATTGCGGGGATGACCGTGGCGGTGCTGGCCATGCTGGTCGGCCCCGGTTCGGGCATGTGGGGGCTGACGCTGGTCCTGATCGCCATTGGCGGTCTGGTGGGCTGGCAGTTGGCAACCCGCGTGCAGATGACGCAGATGCCCGAGCTGGTCGCCTTCATGCATTCGCTGGTCGGTCTGGCGGCAGTTCTGGTGGGCTTCAACGCGCATCTGGAAATCGGGCGTGTGGCGCAGGAGTTCATGGCCCAGGGGCTGCCTTTCCCGCAACCAGTCGGGCTGATGTCGGTCGAGGCCTATGATGTCTGGCTGAGCCTAACCAATTTCGCGGCCATCATCGGCAAGAAAACCGCTGTCGAAGTCACCATTCTGCGGGTCGAGCTGATGATCGGGATCTGGATCGGCGCGGTGACCTTCACCGGCTCGATCATCGCCTATGGCAAGCTTGCGGGGCGCGTGGATTCGGCGGCCAAGAAGCTGCCGGGCGGGCATATGCTGAATGCGGGCGCGGCGGTGGCCTCGGTGGTTTTCGCGGGTCTCTATCTGGCCTATGCCGAGAGCGCGGGCGCGTCGATCTTCTTCCTGCTGGTGCTGACGGCTCTGGCGCTGTTCATCGGCTATCACCTGATCATGGGCATTGGCGGGGCGGATATGCCGGTCGTGGTGTCGATGCTCAACAGCTATTCCGGCTGGGCGGCCGCAGCGATCGGCTTCTCGCTTGGCAATGAATTGCTGATCGTGGTGGGCGCGCTGGTCGGCGCTTCGGGCGCGATCCTGTCCTACATCATGTGCAAGGCCATGAACCGCAGCTTCATCAGCGTGATCCTGGGCGGCTTCGGCGGCACGACTGGTCCCGCGATGGAGGTCGAGGGCGAGCAGGTCGCGATCAATGCTGATGGTGTGGCTACAGCGCTCAATGACGCCGATAGCGTGATCATCGTGCCGGGCTATGGCATGGCCGTCGCGCAGGCGCAACAAGGCGTGGCCGAACTGACCCGCAAGCTGCGCGCCAAGGGCAAGGAAGTGCGCTTCGCCATCCACCCGGTGGCGGGCCGTCTGCCGGGGCATATGAATGTGCTTCTGGCCGAGGCCAAGGTGCCCTATGACATCGTGCTCGAGATGGACGAGATCAATGACGACTTTCCGGATACGGATGTTGTGATCGTCATCGGCTCGAATGACATCGTGAACCCGGCCGCGCAGGAAGACCCCAACAGCCCGATTGCCGGGATGCCGGTGCTGGAAGTGTGGAAGGCGAAACAGGTGTTTGTCTCGAAGCGCGGGCAGGGGACCGGGTATTCGGGGATCGAGAACCCACTCTTCTACAAGGACAACACGCGGATGTTCTACGGGGATGCGAAAGCGTCTGTGGACAGCCTGCTGCCGATGATCGATTGATCTGTGCTTTAGTGAGAAATGATAGACCCCGGCTGCAAGGCCGGGGTTTTTCTGTGGGCCTGAGATATAGCGACAGAACTGAGTTTTCATTTTCTGAAAGTTGTTAACGAAACTGGCGTTCCGGTTGTGGTATGCATCCTTCTCAGGCACCATCTGTCGATGGAGACAGCATGAAGGGAATCGTTTTTGTCGAACTTGTCGAGATGGCAGAGTCCCTTCTCGGTGAAGCGGTCGTCGATGACATCATCGACAGCTGCGATCTGCCATCGGGCGGGGCCTATACTGTGGTCGGCAACTACCCGTGTTCAGAACTCATGACGCTTGTGCAGGCCCTGTCATCCCATACCGGCACCTCTGAAGATGCGCTGCAGCGCCATTTCGGACATTGGATGCACGCGCATTTCGCCAAAGCCTATCCCGCGTTTTTCACCAACAAACCCGACGCGCTGGACATGCTGGCCGCGATCGAGGATGAAGTCCATGTCGAAGTGCGCAAGCTTTACCCGGAAGCAGAGCTGCCGCGTTTCGATGTCACCGAACGGACCGGGACCGGGATGTGCATGGTCTATCGCTCGCCGCGCCCGCTTTCGGATTTCTGTCATGGACTGGTCGAAGCCTGCGTCGATCACTTCGGCCGCCCGGCCGAGATCCGCCGCCGCGACCTTGACCATCCGGTCGACGCTGTGAGCGAGTTCACGATCACTTACCGGGACTAAGGCGCTGACATGGCCGAGAAGCCGGGCATTCTGACGGGGCTGCAACAGCCCGCTGACGGCGGATCGGGCACCCCGGATGCGCCGGTGTCGCGACGGCGCTATCTGCGCGCATGCAAGGCGCGACAGGATGCCGAAAGATTGCTCGAAGCGCGCAGCCGCGAACTGTTCGAGGCCAATCAGGCCCTGACTGCGCAGGCCGCCGCGCTGGAACAGGCGGTGCGGGCCCGCACCGCCGATCTTGAAGCGGCGCGCGCCCAGGCTGAAGCCGCCAATGCGGCGAAATCGGTGTTTCTGGCCAATATGAGCCATGAAGTCCGCACGCCGCTGAACGGGGTTCTGGGGATGGCGGCGGCTTTGTGCGACACAAAGCTCGCGCCTGAGCAACAGCAGATGCTCGATGTCATTCTTGAATCGGGCGACATGCTGCAGGCCGTGTTGAATGACATTCTCGACCTCTCGAAGATCGAGGCCGGAAAGTTCGATATCGACTCCGTGCCTTTCGATCTGGCCGCTGTCGTGCAGTCTGTGGCGCGGATGAATGTGCTCAAGGCGCAGGAAAAGGGGCTGACATTCACGCTCGATCTGGCCACGGCTGCGCAGCGCTGGGTGACCGGTGACCCGACCCGCCTGCGCCAGATCCTCGGCAATCTGGTCTCGAATGCGGTCAAGTTCACTGAGCGCGGCAGCGTGTCGGTCACGGTCGATCTGCTGGACCTGGCCGAGGGATATGAGCTGCAGATGGTTGTGACCGATACTGGGCCCGGCATCCCCGACGACCAAATCGAAAACCTGTTCCGGCCCTATGCGCAAGGCGGCGTGTCGGTGTCGCGCGAATATGGCGGCACCGGGCTGGGCCTGTCGATTGCGCGCCGGTTCTGCGAACTGATGCAGGGCGATCTGGTGCTGGCCCCGCCGCAGCCCGGAATCGGGGCCAGTTTTCACGCCCGGTTGCGGGTGGGGCATGCACAGACCCCGCCGGTTGCGACCGGGTTGAGCACCGAAAAGGAATTCGTCGCGCTGACCCATGCGCGCGCGCTGCGCATTCTCGCGGCCGAGGATAACAAGACCAACCAGCTGGTTCTGCGCAGCCTGTTGCAGCGTTTTGACGTGACCCTCGAGATTGTCGGGGATGGGGCGGCAGCGCTTGCAGCATGGGAGCGCGATGCGCCGGACCTGATCCTGATGGATGTGCAGATGCCGCGCATGGACGGGATCGCGGCCACGCAGGCCATCCGGTCGCGCGAGGCGGATAAAGGGCGCGCGCGCACGCCGATCATCGCGCTTTCAGCCAATATGATGCGCCATCAGGTCGCGGAATATCGCGCGGTCGGCATGGATGACTGCGTGCCAAAACCGTTTCAACGCCCGGTCCTGCTACAGGCGATGCTGTCGACCCTGACGCGGGCGTGACGCGTTTGTGTTCTGGCGGCTGTGGAAAAACCCTGCCGATCCGGGGCTGGTGCAGGGTGTCGGCCCTTTTCCACAGCGGAAAATCCCGGTATCAGAACGCAAGGATACGCGATGAGAGGGCGATGTCATGCGCAGAGTTGTCATCACCGGGTTGGGCATGGTCTCGCCTCTGGCCTGCGGTGTAGAGGAAAGCTGGTCCCGGCTGCTGGCAGGCCAGTCCGGCGCAGGTCCGATCACGCGTTTTGATGCGGGCCATCTGGGCACGAGCTATGCCTGCGAAGTCCCGCGCGGGGACGGGTCGGATGGCACATTCAACCCCGATGACTGGATGGCCCCGAAAGAGGCGCGCAAGGTCGATGAGTTCATCCTTTACGGGATGGCCGCAGCGGATCAGGCGATCCGGGACGCAGGCTGGATGCCCGAGGATGAGGCCGCGCGCATCCGCACCGGGGTCATGATCGGCTCTGGCATTGGCGGGCTGTCGGCGATTGCGGATACGGCGGTGCTCTTGAAGGAACGCGGCCCGCGCCGGGTCTCGCCTTTCTTCATCCCCTCGGCGCTGATCAATCTGGTTTCGGGGCAGGTGTCGATCCGCTACGGGTTCAAGGGGCCGAACCATGCGGTTGTGACGGCCTGTTCCACTGGTGCCCACGCCATCGGCGATGCGGCGCGGCTGATCCAGTGGGGCGATGCGGATGTGATGATCGCGGGCGGGGCGGAAAGCCCGATTTCGGAAATCGGCATTGCCGGGTTCAATGCCTGCAAGGCGCTGTCCACGAAACGTGGCGATGATCCCAAAGCCGCCTCGCGCCCCTATGACGCGGATCGCGACGGGTTCGTGATGGGCGAGGGCGCGGGCGTTGTCGTGCTGGAAGACTATGAGCACGCGAAAGCGCGCGGCGCGAAAATCTACGCTGAAGTGCTTGGCTATGGCATGTCGGGCGATGCATATCATATCACGGCACCCGCTGAAGATGGCGATGGCGCGCTGCGCTCGATGCAGGCAGCAGTCACCCGCGCCGGGATCAGCGCGGATCAGATCGACTATATCAACGCGCATGGCACCTCGACCATGGCCGATGTGATCGAGCTGGCCGCCGTCGAAAGGCTGCTGGGCGCGGGTGCGTCGAAAGCCACGATGTCCTCGACGAAATCCGCCATCGGGCATTTGCTGGGCGCGGCCGGCGCGGTCGAGGCGATTTTCTGCGTGCTGGCGATCCGCGATCAGATCGCGCCGCCGACGCTCAATCTGGACAATCCGGCGGTGGACACCCCGCTTGATCTGGCCCCGAAAGCAGCGCGCAAGCGCGATATCCGCGTGGCGCTGTCGAACAGTTTCGGCTTTGGCGGCACCAATGCCAGCCTGATCCTGGGCAAGGTGGCTGACGCATGATCCGGCATTTTGTCGCCAATATGCTGACCTTGATGATCGTGGGGCTGGTCGCGCTGGCGGTGGTGATTTCCTCGGGCAAGCGCAGCTTCTTTGCCGAAGGACCGCTGGAACAGGCGATCTGTTTCCGCGTGGCACCAGGATCGTCGCTGCGCGCGGTCTCTGGCGCGCTGGCGGAGCAGGGGGCGATTGCCTCGCAGCAGGTTTTCCGCATCGGCGCGCAATATACCGACCGCGCGGATGCGCTGCGTTTCGGGTCATATCTGATCCCGGAAGCGGCCTCGATGGATCAGATCATGGACCTGCTGACGCGCGGCGGGGCCTCGACCTGCGGGTCCGAGATCCAGTACCGGATCGGGGTGACGCGGATCGACACGCTGGTGCGCGAACTGGACCCGGCGACGCAGCGCTTTGAAACGCTTGTGCAGTTCACCAGCGAGGAAGAACCGCCCGAGGATTACGCCCGTTTCACCGCGCAGGCGGATATCCAGTATCGCATCACGGTCGCTGAGGGTGCGACCAGCTGGCAGGTCTGGGAAGGGCTGCGGCTGGCCGAATTCCTGTCCGGCGATCCGGGTGAAGTGCCACGCGAGGGCTGGCTTGCACCGGACAGCTATGCAGTGACGCGCGGGGCGGACCGGCAGGAAATCCTGGCCGAGATGGAAGCGCGCCAGACCCGCATTCTGGCCGATCTCTGGGACGCGCGGGTCGATGATCTGCCCTACGCCAATCAGGAAGAGGCGCTGATCATGGCCTCGATCATCGAGAAGGAAACCGGTCAGGCCGATGAGCGGCGGCAGGTGGCGAGTGTGTTCGTCAACCGTCTGCGCGTGCCGATGCGGCTACAGACCGATCCGACCGTGATCTACGGCATCACCATGGGGCAGGGCACGCTGGGGCGCGGGCTGCGGCGGTCGGAACTGGACGCGGTGACGCCCTATAACACCTACCGCATCGACGGGATGCCGCCAACGCCGATTGCCAATCCCGGACGCGCGGCGATTGCAGCGGCGCTCGACCCTGATGACACGCCCTATCTGTATTTCGTGGCAGACGGGACTGGCGGGCATGCATTCTCGACCAATCTGCAGGATCACAACCGCGCCGTGGCCCGCTGGCGCGAGATCGAGGCCGAGATGCGCGAGGCGCAGGGGCAGTAGGGCATATCGGCTGGACGGGGACCGGCTTTCGGCACGCGCCCCGACTGTGCGTAGAATAGTCTACATGCCATGCGGTCCTGCGCCGGGACAAGCCGAAACAAGCCGTCTATGGGCTGCAGTCAAGGGCGCGGTGCAGGGTCGTTTTCCTGACGCGGGATGCGCGCGGCCTGTATCTGGCCAGCCGCTCAGGGCAAGCTGTCACTCGGATGCCTCGCGCTCCTGCTCTGCCATTTCCGCAGACCATGTGACCGCTGCCTCGACCGCCACCGGAGAGGAGGTCGGCAGGACGCCGACATAGCTGTCGGTTTCCGACGCCGGCAGGCTGGCGCGCTGCGTCATGCGATACATCGCATAGACGGCAATCGCCCCGAATGTCGCGCTCATGACCAGCCAGAAGGCGAAAGGCCCGAAACCCTGCATCACCCAGCCTGTGACCAACGGTCCGATGATCGCGCCCAGCCCGAAGGTGAACACCAGCCCGCCAGAGGCTGCAGGCATATCTTCGGTCGCCAGCCCATCATTGGTATAGGCCAGGAACAGCGCATATAGCGGTGTCGTCACCCCGCCTGCGAAAAAGGCCGAGATCAGCAGGAATTCGATCCCGCCTGCGGTGAACCAACCCAGCGCGCAGAACACCGCGCCGATCACCGCGGCAGCGAAGATCAGCTTGCGCCGGTCGACCCGGTCGGACAGCCAGCCGATCGGGTATTGCAACAGCAGCGCCCCGGCAAAGAGCATCGCCACGAAGAGCGCGATCTGTGCAGCCGACATGCCGATCTGGCTGCCGAACACGGCGCCCATGCCCGATTGCGTGGCATAGATCCCGCCCAGCAGGAATATCCCGACCGTGCCCAGCGGCGAGCCCTTGAACAGGTCGCGCAGGGGCATGGCGCGGGCGACCTCGGCTGCGGGGACCGGGGTGGCGGCCAGCAGGATCGGCGCGAAGGAAATCGAGACAAGGATCGAGGCACAGATGAACAGCACCGATGTCGCTGCATCGCCAAGGGTCAGCAGCCCCTGCGCGCCGATAATGCCCAGCGTCTGCGCGATCATATAGGCCGAAAGCACCTTGCCGCGGGTTTCATTGCTGGACGCATTGTTCAGCCAGCTTTCCGCTGCGACATAGATGCCCGACATGCAAAAGCCGATCAGCACGCGCAGCAGCGTCCAGGCCCATGGCTCGGTCAGCAGCGGAAAGGCGATCAGGGCCGCGGACATGAAACTGCCCAGCGCCGCGAAGACGCGCACATGGCCGACATTGCGGATCATCAGCGGCGTGAACCGCGCGCCCGACAGGAAGCCCAGAAAATAGGCCGAGGTGACGACCGCGAGTTCTGCCGAGGAAAACCCCTCGATCCCGCCGCGCAGGCCGATCAGGGTGAAATGCATCCCGTTGCCCAGCATGATCAGCAAGATGCCCAGCATCAGCGGCCAGACCCCGGACAAGACTCTGAACATCGCGATCCCCTTCCCTTGTCAGCATGACAGGCGCAAGGATCAGGCTATCGGATCGCGACAATATCCGGCTGCTATTGACGCCGCATTGCAGCAAAAAAACGACACAAGCTGCGCTGCACTGCGGCTTTATGGGGCGGGCGGGTGGCTCAGGCCGTCGCAGCCCAGTCGCGCGGGGCGCGCAGAAACGCCTCGACCGCATCCAGCGTGGCCGCGTCGAAATCGCCGCCGCGCCGGGCTTCGGCCAGCACATCCCACCAGGTGCAGAGATGATGCAGGCGCACCCCATGCTCGGCCAGACGCGGCTCGGTTTCGGGGAAGATGCCGTAATAGAAGATGACGGCCGTATGCGCGCAGGTTGCCCCCGTCTCCCGGATCGCATCGACGAAGCTGAGTTTTGATCCGCCATCGGTGGTCAGATCCTCGACCAGCAGCACGCGCTGGCCTTCGCTCATCGCGCCCTCGATCCGGGCATTGCGCCCGTAGCCTTTGGGTTTCTTGCGCACATAGCTCATGGGCAGCGCCATGCGTTCGGCCACGAGAGCTGCGAAAGGGATGCCCGCTGTCTCGCCGCCCGCGATATTGTCGAAAGCCTCGAACCCGGCATCTTCCAGCACCCGGCAGGTCAGGAAATCCATGAGCGTGGCACGGATGCGCGGGAAGCTGATCAGCTTGCGGCAGTCGATATAGGTGGGCGCTTTCAGTCCGCTTGCGAAAGTGAACGGCTCGGTCGCGTTGAAATGCACGGCCTTGATGTCGAGAAGCATCCGCGCGGTCAGGCGGGCGACTGTTATGCGGTCGGGATAGGTGGCAGGGATCATGGGGTTCCTCTCGGACGTCGGGCCTCGGGCGCGGGCGGGGTATTGAGTATTTTTGGCAAGATGAAACGGGGGTCAGCTGTCCTGCGCCACCTGCCAGTAGAGCGGGAAGCCGGGGTCAAAGACTGTGACCGGGCCTGCACCTGTGTCGATCTTTGCCGGGTAGGTGACAGGGGTCGCGGTTTTTTCCAGCGTGATCGTGGCGCTGTTGACGGGCAGGCGGTAGAAGCCGGGGCCGTTGCGCGAAACGAACCCTTCGAGCTTGTCCAGCGCGCCCGCATTGTCAAAGACCTGTGCCAGAATGGACATGGTGTTGCTGGCCGTGAAACAGCCCGCGCAGCCACAGGCGGATTCCTTGGCGTCATCGGTGTGCGGAGCCGAATCCGTGCCGAGGAAAAACCGCGCATCGCCGGAAGTTGCGGCGCGCAGCAGCGCAAGGCGGTGGGTTTCGCGCTTGGCGACCGGCAGGCAGTAGTAATGCGGCTTGATCCCGCCGACCAGAATATGGTTGCGGTTGATGACCAGATGATGCGTGGTGATCGTCGCGCCCAGATTTTCCGGCTGGCTTTGCACATAGGTCACCGCATCCGATGTGGTGATATGTTCCATCACCACCCGCAGCCCCGGTGTCGCGCGGCGGATCGGGTCCAGAACGCGGTCGATGAACACCGCCTCGCGGTCGAAAATGTCGATTTCCGGGTCGGTCACTTCGCCATGGGTGCAAAGCGGAATGCCTGCTTCCGCCATCGCCTCCAGCACCGGGCGCACGCGGTCGAAATCGCGCACGCCGCTGGCGGAATTGGTGGTGGCGCCCGCCGGATACAGTTTCACCGCGCTGATGATGCCCGCCTGATGCGCGGCGACCACATCGGCGGGGTCAGTTGCCTCCGTCAGGTAGAGCGTCATCAGCGGCGTGAAGCCGGGGCCTGTCACGGCAAGGATACGGTCGCGATAGGCGGCGGCCTGCGCGCCGGTCACGACCGGCGGCACCAGATTGGGCATGATGATGGCGCGGGCGAAATGGCGCGCGCTTTCCGGGGCAATACCAGCCAGCATCGCGCCATCGCGCAGATGCAGATGCCAGTCATCAGGGCGGGGGAGGGTCAGGCTCTGGGTCATGCCCCTCCCTATACGCAAAATCCGCGCGCGTTCCAGCCCGATCTGACGTCTGCGCGTGCTCAGGCCCCGCGCTGCAGCCGTTCAAGAAGCGCGCGCGAGGGCTGGCCGGTCACGGGCAACCCTCTGGCCTGCTGATAGGCGCGGATCGCAGATTCGGAATTGGGCCCGATCACCCCATCCGCGCCTTGCGTGTCAAAGCCCGCGCGGGTCAGCAGGCGCTGGATCTCCTTGCGGTCATTCAGCCGCAGGCCGTTGCGATCCGGCTGGAAATCGCCGCGGATCGGGCCGCGCCCGGCCAGACGGTCGGACAGATGCCCGATGCCGATGGCGTAGAATTCCGAATTGTTATAGCGCAGGATCGACCGGAAATTCTGAAACACCAGAAAAGCCGGACCGCGCGCCCCGTCCGGCAGGATCAGCGAGGCCGCCCCGTGATCCGGCGGGTTGCGCCCGTCCATGTCGCGCAGGCCAAGACCTGCCCAGTCACTGACCGAGCGCGTGCTGCCGCGCCCGGCAAGGCCCGTATTGAACCCGTCGGGCAGGCGCACTTCGACCCCCCAGAGCGCCCCGCGCCGCCAGCCCATGCGCGAGAGGTAATTCGCCGCCGAGGCGAGCCCGTCACTCGGGTCATCCGACCAGATATCGCGCCGCCCATTGCCGGTGAAATCGACGGCGTAATCCTGATAGGTGGTGGGGATGAATTGCGTATGCCCCATCGCGCCCGCCCAGGAGCCGCGCAGATTGGCCAATGTCGTATCGCCGCGTTGCAGGATGCGCAGCGCCGCGAGGAGCTGGGATTCGAAAAATGCCCCGCGCCGCGCGTCAAAGGCCAGCGTGGCAGTGGCTGAAATCACCGGGATATCACCGCGTTCCGTGCCATAGCGCGATTCAAGCCCCCAGACCGCCGTGATCACTTCGGCCTCGACGCCGTAGCGCTGCTCGATGGCGCGTAGCGTGCTGTTGTGGCGTGAAAACGCTGCGCGACCTGCCGAAATGCGCGCGTCAGAGACTGCGATGCTCTGGATATAATCCTCGAAGGTGCGGGTGAACTCGGCCTGACGGCGGTCGCGCGCAATCACATCGGGCAGGAAGCCCGCGCCGCGCAGCGCCGGGTCGAGCACATTCGCGGAAATGCCTGCGGCCAGCGCCCGGTCCCGGAACTGCGCCTTCCAGGCGTCAAATGCCGGGTTGGGTTCGGGTCGCATCGGGGCAGGGCGGGACGAGGGCGCGCTCATCGGCGCCCCGCCGCCCATGCAGGCCGAAAGCGGCAGGGCAGAAAGCCCCAGGATTGTGGAACGTCTGGACAGATACATGGCACTGCTCACCCCTGATTATTCGGTGTTTTGCGCGATACTAGCCGAGCGATAAGCCCGTGTTAAGGACTGCGTTTCATATTCGGCAACAATCCCGCACGCGGGGGCTTGGTTCACGCCAGAGGGGCAGCTAGCATGAAGGCCAGTAGACGAGGGGATCTGATGGGCCGTTCTGTAGCTTTGTTCCTGTGCCTGTTTCTGCCGGGCTGTGTGGCAGCGGGTGGTGATACAGCGCCGCGCCCCGAATCACGGGCGGAAAGCCCTGCTGCGCCGCGCGCAACGGGCAGTTTCGAGACGTGGATGGACGGGTTCTCGACGCGCGCCCGTGCCGCAGGGATCAGGGATGCGACGCTTGCGCGGGCGCGTCCGCATATCCGGCATCTGCCCGCCACAGTGACGCTGGATGGGCGGCAAAGCGAATTTGGCGCGCGGGTCTGGGATTATATGGACAGTGCTGTGACGCCCGCGCGGATCTCGCAGGGGCAAGCGGCGCTGCGGTCGCGTGCAAGCACCCTGTCGCGGATCGAGGCGCGCTACGGTGTGCCGCCGGAAATCGTGGTGGCGATCTGGGGGATCGAAACCTCTTACGGGGCAGATCGCGGGCGGGTCTCGACGCTCTCGACCCTTGCCACGCTCGCCAGGGACGGGCGGCGTGGGGTGTTTTTCGAAGGACAGCTGATTGACGCGCTGAGAATCGTGCAGGCAGGCGATATCGCGCCCGAGGCAATGATCGGCTCCTGGGCGGGGGCGTTTGGGCATACGCAATTCATGCCGTCAAGCTATCTGGCCTATGCGGTGGATTTCACTGGCAACGGGCGGCGCGATCTGTGGTCGGATGATCCGAGCGATGCGCTGGCCTCTGCCGCGAATTATCTGGCGCAGCGCGGCTGGGTGCGCGGGCAGCCCTGGGCTGTGGAAGTGGTTCTGCCATCAGGTTTTGATCTGGGCCTGACCGGGCAGCGCCAATCGGCGGAAGCCTGGGGGCGGGCCGGGCTGCGCGCGGCCTCGGGCAGCATTGCGCCGGGGGCGTCGCGGCTGATCCTGCCCGGCGGCGCACAGGGTCCGGCCTTTCTGGCCTATGGCAATTATGACGCGCTGAAGGAATACAATATCTCGGATGCCTATGTGCTGGCGCTGGGGCATCTGTCGGACCGGTTGCGCGGGGGCGGGCCCTTGCGCGGGGACTGGCCGCGCGGGGACCGGGCGCTGAACCTGTCCGAGCGCCGTGACCTGCAGCGCAGGTTGCAGGAACTGGGCCATTATACAGGCGCGATTGACGGGCGGCACGGGCCAATGACCGTCGCGGCCGTGCAGGACTGGCAGCGGGCCAATGGCCTGCCGCCGGATGGTTATATCAATGCGGCGGTTCTGGCCCGGTTGCGGCGCTGAGCGCGGCGGGGTGATGCGCGCCCCAGATTTTTGCGGCATCGCGCGCGATCAGCCGCGCCTCGATCCGGCTGAGGGTCGCTTGCGCCGCTTTCGCATCGCCGCGCGCTGCGCGCAGCGCACGCTGCCAATGCCGGAGCGCAGATTGCGCACTCCAGGGCAGCGCGGCATGGGCCAGCCAGAGGCGCAACTCGCGCGGCAGGCGGTCATGCTGCGCCATCGGGCTTGCGCGGCGGCGTTTCAGGCTGGTTGCAAGATTGCGGCGCATCGGATCAGGCGGCCTGACGCTGGCCCCAGCGCGGGAAGGGGTCGGCAAATTCGCACCAGGCTTCCGGGGTAAAGCTGTCAGCCGCGACCAGACAGGCATCCAGCGCCGCGCTCAGCGCGGCCTGATCCATGCCCGCGCCGATAAAGACCAGTTCCTGCCGCCGGTCACCCCAGGGCTCAATCCAGTTCTCGCGCATCTTCGCTTGCGCGTCGGGGTGATCGGGCCAGCGCTCTTGCGGGATCGCGGCCCACCAGCCCCCCAGCGGCGCGACGCTGGAAATTGCCCCGGCAAGCGAAAATTCGGCCACCCAGTTGGGGCGGGTGGCGACCCAGAAATGCCCCTTGGCGCGGATCACGCCGGGCAGGGGGCCATTCAGCAGATCATGCACCTGGGCCGGGTGAAACGGGCGGCGGGCGCGATAGACGAAGCTCGAGACGCCGTATTCCTCGGTCTCGGGGGTGTGATCGGCGAAGCCGTAAAGCTCCTTGGCCCAGAGCGGGTGTTCATGGGCCGTGTCGAAATCGAACAGGCCGGTGTCGAAAATCTCATCAGCGGCCACATGGGATTGATCTGTCTCGATCAGTTTTGCGTCCGGGTTCAGGGCC
>SKRP01000052.1 GCA_007118445.1 Natronohydrobacter sp. | reverse complement strand
CTTCTGGAATGTTGGCTGGAAACCGGGCGCACGCATCAGATCCGGGTGCATCTGGCCCATGCAGGGCATGGGCTGGTGGGCGATCCGGTCTATGGCGGGCGGCGCAAACTCTCGGAACGCGCGCTGGGGGCCGAGGGTGTGGCCGCCTGCGCCGGTTTCGCGCGCCAGGCGCTGCACGCCGCCACTTTGGGGTTTGTGCATCCGGTGACAGCCAAGACACTGGATTTCGCAGCCCCTTTGCCCGGCGACATGACAGCGCTGCTGGACAGCCTGCGCGGATCACAGGCGCGCACAAATGAGTGAGTTTTGCACCGGAATCCTGCATCTCAGCGTATAGAGATTGTTAGGAAAACGATGCTAAGGCAGGGTTGCAGGCGCGCTTTCGCCTTCCTATCTGCAACACCCGGCCCAACGGACAGGATGTTTTGATGAGCAGTTATGCCAATCTTCCAGCCCCCAGCCCCGAACAGGGGCTGAACCGCTACATGCAGGAAATCCGCCGCTTCCCGATGCTGGAACCGGAACAGGAATTCATGCTGGCCAAGCGCTGGGTCGATCATCAGGATACAGAGGCCGCGCATCAGCTGGTCACATCGCATCTGCGGCTCGCCGCCAAAATCGCGATGGGCTATCGCGGCTATGGCCTGCCGCAGGCCGAAGTGATCTCGGAAGCCAATGTCGGGCTGATGCAGGCGGTCAAGCGCTTCGACCCGGACAAGGGCTTCCGGCTGGCCACCTATGCGATGTGGTGGATCCGGGCGTCGATTCAGGAATATATCCTGCGGTCATGGTCGCTGGTCAAGCTGGGCACCACCAGCGCGCAGAAGAAGCTGTTCTTCAACCTGCGCAAGGCGAAATCCAAGCTCGGCGCGCTGGAAGATGGTGATTTGCGCCCTGAAAACGTGGCCCAGATCGCGCGCGATCTGAATGTGACCGAGGATGAGGTCATCTCGATGAACCGCCGCCTTGCGGGCAGCGATTCATCGCTCAATGCCACCATGGGCAGCGAGGAAGGCGCATCAAGCTGGCAGGACTGGCTGGAAGATGAAGATGCTGATCAGGCGTCCGATTACGCGGAACGCGACGAGCTGCAGCTGCGCCGCGAATTGCTGATGGAAGCGATGGATGTGCTCAATGAACGCGAACGCGATGTGCTGACCCAGCGACGGCTGAGCGATGAGCCGGTCACGCTGGAAGACCTGTCGCAGCGCTATGACGTCAGCCGCGAGCGCATCCGCCAGATCGAGGTGCGCGCCTTCGAGAAGTTGCAGGGCCGGATGCGCACGCTGGCGCGTGAAAAGGGCATGGTGGTGCCGGTCAACTGACCGGCCCGGCCCGCCCGGCGCTGCTGAGAACGCACGCCCGGACCTGACGATCAGCCCTGCGCATCTGTTTGTGCTGGCGCAAGTTGCTCAGAAAGACCTCTGCATAATGCGCAACATCAGCAATTGGCCCGCCCGGCGGCAACTGCCCAAGCAGCGCCTGCCATTCCAGGGGCTTGCGCCGCGCCACTGGCGCGATGGTTCCCCTGCATCCCGGCAGGCGCTTCAGATGTCGCAGCATTTTGCAACTTATGGCATTATTCAATTGTCGCACCAACGGCACCCTCTCGAATAAGCGCCCGCCCAGGCAGGCGCTGCCCTCATCTCTGCACTCGGCTCAAGTCATGCAGAGGCCTTTCAGAAGTGGTTTCCGGTTCAGAGCTCCTCGAACATGCGAAATTAAAAGGATCGAGGGCATGGCGCGAATGCCAATGCGCGCAACGCTCTCCAGCGCCAATCACGTGCCGCAGAAGGTCACGATCTGCGGCGCGTTCAAGGGTGCGGGCCGGGCATATTCCTCGCCCCCCTCGACCGCAGTGAAGGGGCGTTGCACCCGCTCCAGAAGCGCAAGGAAGGGGGCCATATCGCCCTCGGTCGCAGCGCCAAGCGCGGCCTCGACCAGATGGTTGCGCGGAATGTAAAGCGGATTGGCCTTGCGCGCAGGCCCATCGCCCGCGCCCTGCGCGTCGCAAGCCGCGCGCCAGGCGGCCAGCCAGTCCGCCAGATCCTGACCCGGTTCGGCAAAGAGCGCGGCCAGCGCATCATCGCGCCCCTGCGCGGCTTCGGGCAAGGCCCGGAAAAACGAGGTGAAATCCACCCCCTGCCCGGTCCAGAGCTGATGCATCGCCTCGATCAGCCCGGAATCAGGCACGCGCAGACCCAGCTTGGCCGCGAAAACCCCCAGCCATTCCTCGCGGTAGCGCGTCCGCGTGGTCTCGATCACCTCGCTTGCCCGCGCGATGGCGCGCTCTTCATCCGTATCGATCAGCGGCAACAGCGCCTCGGCCAGCCGTGCGAGATTCCACAACAGGATCGCAGGCTGGTTGCCATAGCAATAGCGGCCCTGATGGTCGATGGAACTGAACACGGTGGCCGGGTCATAGCGATCCATGAAGGCGCAGGGACCGTAATCGATGGTCTCGCCCGAGATCGTCATATTGTCGGTATTCATCACGCCATGAATGAAACCCAGCCCCATCCATTGCGCCACCAGCCGCGCCTGCCGCGCGCCCACCCGTTCCAGAAAGCGCAGCGCCGCATCGGACGCGCCGGTCAGATCAGGATCATGCCGGGCAATCGCATAGTCCAGCAGCAGGCGCAGCTTGTCGCGTTCGCCGCGCGCGGCGAAGAACTGAAACGTGCCGACGCGCAGATGGCTGGAAGCCGACCGCGCCAGCACCGCGCCGGGTTCCAGCCCGTTCTGACGCAATACCCGGTCGCCCGTGGTGCAGGCCGCGAGCGCGCGCGTCGTCGGCACGCCCAGCGCGTGCATGGCCTCGGACACCAGATATTCGCGCAGCACCGGCCCCAGCACAGCGCGGCCATCGCCGCCGCGCGCAAAGGGGGTACGGCCAGAGCCCTTCAGTTGCAGGTCATGACGCTGCCCTCTCGGGTCGACAATCTCGCCCAGAAGCAACGCACGCCCATCGCCCAGTTGCGGCGCAAACCCTCCGAACTGATGGCCCGCATAGGCTTGCGCGATGGGCCGTGCCGTGTCCGGCAGCGCTGCCCCGGTCAGCAGTTGCGCACCCTCGCACCCTTGCAGCGCCTGCGCATCAAGCCCCAGCGTTTGAGCGAGTGTCGTATTGAGCAGCAGGACCTGCGGATCAGGCCATTCCTTGCCCTGCCAGGGCACATAGAGGCCCGGCAGATCCGTCGCATAGCTGTTCTCGAACTGGATCGCGACCGGCATGTAACGTCCCCCTGACACTTTGGCCCTGCGACATGTAACACTCGACCGCGCGCGGTCCAGCCTCAGCCCTCAACTTGATCGAGCCAGTCGCCATAGCCTTCAGCCGCCATATCCTCGCGCGCGACAAAGCGCAGGCTGGCCGAATTGATGCAATAGCGCAGCCCGCCACGGTCCGGCGGTCCGTCGGGAAAGACATGGCCCAGATGACTGTCGCCATGGCGGGACCGGACCTCGACGCGCATCATACCATGCGATGTGTCGGTTTTCTCGACGAGATGATCCCTGATCAGCGGTTTTGTGAAGCTCGGCCAGCCGCAGCCTGACTCGTATTTGTCAGATGAGGCAAAGAGCGGCTCGCCCGAGACGATATCGACATAGATCCCCGCGCGCTTGTTCTCGTTATACACCCCTGACCAGGGCCGCTCGGTGCCGTTTTCCTGCGTCACATGATACTGGATCGGATCGAGGGCGTCGATGGCTTCAGGGCGGCGTTCGAATCGGGTCATGGGCGGGCTCCGGTCATGGTCTGACGTGACATGTAGTCGCGCCGGTTCACATTTCCACAAGCGGGTCTGCAGACAGCAGGAAAAGCCCGGTTCCGCGCCGCTTGGCACTGGATTCTGCGCCTGCTCTGGGGCATAAGGGCGCAACCACTGCCCGCCCCCAGAGGAGCCCGCGATGAAATTCCTGCTGCGTTTTCTCACCTGGTGGAATTTCTCCACCCTCAACACTGCATTTTTCACCTGGCGCAACGGGGTCAAGGCCGGTGAGGACGCGCAGGGCAATATCTATTATCGCTCGCGCGACGGCAAGAAGCGCTGGGTGATCTTTAATGGCGAATCCGAGGCCAGCCGCATCTCGCCCGACTGGCATGGCTGGCTGCATCACACCTGGGATGAAACCCCCGAAGATCGCCCGCTGCTGCACAAGACCTGGGAAAAGCCGCATCAGGAAAACCTGACAGGCACCCCGCTGGCCTATGCGCCCGATGGCTCGATCCGCCGCGCCAGCCCGGCTGCGCGCAAGGATTACGAAGCCTGGAGCCCCGAATGAACCTGAACCAGATGATCCGGATGTTGCTGCGTCTTTTCCGCATGCAACGCCGCAACCAGCGCCGCAACCGCCGGAAATAACCCATGCGTGTTCTGTCTCTGGCCTGCGCCCTGATCTGCGCAAGCGGTCTTGCCCTGCACGCGCAGGATGCCGAAGTTCCGACCGCCTCTGACCGTATCGCGAATGGCGAGGGGGCCGTGCTGCGCGGGCTGGACCGGGTGGCCGGCACCAGCGAGGACATCACGCTTGCGCGCGGCGGAGAGGCGCGGGTCGGTCATCTGATCGTCATGCTGGAACAATGTCGCTATCCGGTCGAAAACCCGGCTGGTGAAGCCTATGCCTGGATCGATATTTTCGACACCCGCGCCGATGAAATCATCTTTTCGGGCTGGATGATCGCCTCCAGCCCGGCGCTGAATGCGCTGGATCATTCGCGCTACGATCTGTGGGTATTGAGCTGTATCACCTCGTAAGCTGTGGGCAGCCGGGCACGGTGGAAAGCCGCCTCGGCGCGCAGGGCAACGGCCAGGCGGGCGTGATACTGCGCGCGCGGGATTTCGATCCCGCCCAGGCTTGCCAGATGATCGGTCAGATATTGCGTGTCGAACAGAGTAAAGCCGCAGCGGCGCAGATGCGTGACCAGCGTGGCCAGCGCGATTTTCGACGCATCGCGGCGGCGCGAGAACATGCTTTCACCGCAAAACGCGCCGCCCAGCGCCAGCCCGTACACGCCGCCCACCAGATCGTCACCTTCCCAGACCTCGATGGAATGGGCATGGCCCATGTGATGCAGCGCTGTGAACAGTTCTGCAATCCCGCCATTGATCCAGGTTGAGGCACGATCCGCGCATCCCGTCAGCACGCCTGCGAAATCCGCGTCAAGGCTCAGCCGGAAAGGTTCGGCCCGGATCCGGCGGCGCAGCGAGCGCGACAGATGCAGGCCATCGAGCGGCAGCACCCCGCGCCATTCGGGATCGAACCAGTAAAGCCTGTCCGCATCGCTGCTTTCGGCCATGGGAAAGACGCCCTGCCGATAGGCCCGCAACACCAATTCGGGCGACAGCGCCGGGCGCATGGTGGCGGCTCAGAACTCGGCGGCGCGGGCCTCGCGCGCCATGTGATCCAGCACGGCATTGACGAAATTCGCCTCGCGGCCCTCGGGGAAAAACGCTTTCGCGACGTCGACGAATTGCGAGATCACCACCCGCGCCGGGGTCTCGGCACCCAGCATCTCGGCCCCGGCGGCGCGGAACAGCGCGCGCAGGGTCGGATCGATCCGGGCAATCGGCCATTTCGCGACCAGCGCCCGGTCGGTCATCTGGTCTATCGCCCCCTGCTGCGACACAGTCGTATCGATCAGGCGGCGGAAATGGTTGAGATCGGCCTCGACCCAGATCTCCTCGGCGGTCTCGGCCCCGATGCGATGCGTCTCGAACTGGCGCGTGATCTCGCCGACCGGCACATCCGAGGCTTCCATCTGAAACAGCGCCTGCACAGCGTAGAACCGCGCCGCCGCCTTGCGTTCGCGGCGTTCATCCTGCGTCAGACGTTTCTTGCGGGGGCTGTCCTCACTCATGCGACTGGCCCCTGATCCCCGGCGATCTGGAATTCCTCGCGCTCGGGCAGGAAGCCCACCGACCGTTTCGCCCCGCCCCAGCGCCGCGCCAATGCGATCAGATGCAGCGCGGCAGCCGCCGCCCCGCCGCCCTTGTTCTGGCCCGCCGCTTCGGCCCGCACCTCGGCCTGCGCGCGGTTCTCCACGGTCAGGATCCCATTGCCGATGCAGGCCCCCTGCAGCCCGAGCAATGTGATCGCGCGCGAACTGTCATTGCAGACCGTGTCGTAATGCGTGGTCTCGCCCCGGATCACGCAGCCCAGAGCGACAAAACCGTCGAAATGCGCCATGCGGAACGCCTGCCCGATCGCGGTCGGCACTTCCAGAGCGCCCGGCACTTCGATCATCTCATGCGTGCCGCCGACCTTCTCGATCTCGGCGCGTGCGCCCGCGACAAGCTGGTCGGCGATGTCCTTGTAATAGGGCGCGACCACGATCAGCAATTTCGGGGCCTTGTCGAATTTCGGCAAGGGCAGGCTGTAATGGGATTCGTTCGCGGCCATGTCAGCCCCCCCCTGTTTCAGGTCGTGTTGCAGGTATCCTGCGCGTGCCGGTGATCGACAGGCCATAGCCATCAAGACCCACAATGCGCGGTGTGGCGGAATTGGTCAGCAGGATCAGATCATGCAACCCCAGCGAGGACAGAATCTGCGCCCCCAGCCCGTATTGCCGCAGCGTCTGGGGGGCCGCATCAGATGTGGCCATCTGCATATGCGTGTCGCGCAACAGCACGATCACGCCGCGCCCTTCCGCGCCGATCAGCTGCATCGCGTCGGAAAACTCGTCCGCGCGCGGGGCCCCGGCCGTGCCCACCATGTCGCGCAGCGGGTCAAAAGCATGCATCCTCACCATGACAGGTTCGGGCGTGGTGATATCGCCCTTGATCAGGGCGATATGCTCGGCCCCATGCGTGGTGTCGGAATAGACGCGCATGGTCCAGTCACCGCCATAGGCCGAGCTGATCTGATCCTCGCGCATCACCCGCACCAGATTGTCATGGCGACGGCGATAGGCGATCAGGTCGGAAATCGTGCCGATCTTCAACCCGTGGCGCTGCGCGAATGCCACCAGATCGGGCAGCCGCGCCATCGAACCGTCATCCTTCATGATCTCGCAGATCACACCCGAAGGGTTCAGCCCGGCCAACCGCGAAATATCGATGGCCGCTTCGGTATGGCCCGCACGCACCAGCACACCGCCATCGCGCGCACGCAGCGGAAAGACATGGCCGGGGGTCGCGATATCGGCCGCCCCCTTGCCCTCGTCAATCGCGACCGCGATGGTGCGCGCGCGGTCATGCGCGGAAATGCCGGTCGAGACCCCTTCGCGCGCCTCGATCGAGACCGTGAAGGCGGTTTCATGGCGCGAGGAATTCGAGGACGCCATCAGCGGCAGGCCAAGCTGATCGATGCGCTCACCCGAAAGTGTCAGGCAGATCAGGCCCTTGCCATGGGTTGCCATGAAATTGATCACTTCGGGCGTGGCCATCTGCGCAGGGATGACCAGATCGCCCTCATTCTCGCGATCCTCGTGATCGACCAGGATGAACATGCGGCCCTTGCGCGCTTCCTCGATGATTTCCTCGATGCCTGAAATGGCATCGTGCCAACTCTTTTCGACATCGCCTGGCTGTTCATATTGCATTGCGCGCATCCTTGGTGGTCTGGCTCTCGCACATAGCTCAAAGCCGGCAGAGGGGAAAGGGGGCAGCGCACGCTCAGGTTACGCGATCTTGGCAGGCGCGCGGCACAATCTGCGCCCGGATGCAGCCATGAAAGGGTCTGTCATGACATCTGTCCGCCAGCTTGCCACCGAGATTGTCGCCCGCGAAGGGGGATTTGTGAATGATCCCGACGATCCGGGCGGGGCCACCAATTTCGGCGTCACCATCCACACGCTGCGCCGCCTGCGGCCCGGCCAGCAGATCGGGGTGAATGATGTGCGCGCGCTGACGCGCGAAGACGCCATCGGGATCTATATCGAGCATTATTTCAACCGCCCGCGGATCGCAGAGCTGCCCGAGCCGCTCTGGGCGACAGTGTTCGACATGTATGTCAATGCCGGTGCCAATGCGGTGCGCATCCTGCAGCGGCTGTTCGTGCAGATGGGGCTGGAGATTGCCGTTGACGGGGTGATCGGGCCGCAGACGATCGCGGCGGCCCATCGCGCCCATGAGATGGCGCCGGCGCATCTGGTCGATGCCTATGGGATCGCGCGGCGCGATTATTATTACAGCCTCGCGGATCGCCGCCCGGCCAGCCGCAAATATGCGCGCAGGCGCGACGGGGGCAAGGGCGGCTGGATCCGGAGGGCCGAGGAATTCATCGCGCCGCGCTTTCATCTCAGCGACGCGGATCATCGCGCAAGGACAAAGGGATGGGGATGATCAGATCAGCTTTCGGCTTTCTCTTCGGACGCGCACGCAATGCCACCGCGCTGGGACAGACCGTGACCTCGGTCGCGGAAGTGTTCCGCCCCAATGCGACCCGCGCGCTGGAACTGGGCCATGACGCCTACAAGGCTGCCCATGCCAGCCATGCGGCCGAGTTTCAATACGCGCGCGGGGGCTGGTTCGACAGCATGGTGAACGGTCTGAACCGCCTGCCGCGCCCGCTGCTGGCGCTGGGCACGCTGGGGCTGTTTGCCTATGCCATGCATGACCCGGAGGGCTTTGCCCTGCGGATGCAGGCGCTGGCCCATGTGCCCGAACCGCTCTGGTGGCTTCTGGGCGCAGTGGTGGCGTTTTATTTCGGCGCGCGCGAGGCGCATCATCTGCGGGTGACGAAACTGCCGAAAGCTCCGGCATTGACCCTGCCGAAACCGGACGGGGATGTCGCGCCTGCGCAGAACCCGGCGCTGGCGGAATGGCGGGGACAGGCAGGCTGAGCCGCGCTCACGACCCCTGGCGCAGGAAATCCTCTTCCTCGCCGGTCACATCCAGCCCGAGTGCTTCAAGCCCGTTTTCGAGGTTCTCGGCCAGATGCGGCATCCCGAGCAGGTAATCGGCTGTGGGCGTCGTGGCCTCCGCGATGGCGGTGGCCACGGCCTCGGCGTAGTCTTCCGGCTCGAATGCGCCGCGCCCGATCCAGGCGACAGCGGTCAGGCTGGCCTGTTCGTCTTCGTTCAGAGCGTCGATGAAGGCATGCGCTTCGGCGCTGCCGACATGACCCTCGCGCGCGAGATAGATGATATGGACGATCTTGCGTGGGCTGATTGAAAGCATGGCACCCTCCTGACACGCCCAGTGTCGCTGAAAGTCGAAGACGGCGCAACGGGTTTGTCACCGTAAGGTGCGTGCTGCAGCACGCACCTTACTTGCTACCGAACACCCGGTAATAGGCCCAGTCAGGCAGAAAATTTGCCCCCCGGAACAGGAGCGAAAACAGCTTTGGAAAAGCGCGCTGAAACCGCTGAGACCGCATCAATATCAGCATTTCATCCGCCGCCTGCTCAGGTTCCATCAGAAACGGCATGGCGAACGCGTTCTTGTCGGTCAGCCGCGTGCGGATGAAACCGGGATTGGCCAGCTGCACATCGACGCCCGAGCCCCGCAAATCCGCATACATGCTCTCGGCCAGATGCATCAGCCCGGCCTTGCTGGAACTATACCCGATCGAACCGGGCAACCCGCGATAGCCCGAGAGCGACCCCGTCATCACGATATGCCCCTCCCCGCGCGCGATCATGGCCGGGACCACCTGCCCCAACACCCGCGCCGCGCCGGTCAGGTTCACATCGAACATCGATTCCGCCTGATCCGCATCCCACTCCCGCGCCGGAAACGGCCAGTAGACGCCCGCCAGAAAAACCAACCCGTCAATCTCGCCTGCATCCTGCGCCGCCGCGACCACGGACGCCTTGTCCGACACATCGCAGGTCACGCAGCGCACCTCGCCGGGCAGTTCCGCGGCCAACGCCTGCAGTCTGTCCATATTGCGCGCGCTCAGCACCAGCTTGCAGCCCGCTTTCGACAGGCGCAGCGCCAGCGCGCGCCCCAGCCCTTCCGAAGCCCCCACCAGCCAATAGGTCTTGCCCGAAAGTTTCCTCATGCCTCGACCCGGCGCATGGTCGCCACAAGTTCCGCGACCTTGAAGCCGAATTTGCGGAACTGGCTGCGATTCACGATGGTCTTGTCATCAACCAGATACATCCAGTCAGAGACATCCAGCGCATGCCCGCCCGCGCTTTCCGGCAGCCGGATCGTATAGCGCAGATGCAGGGCCGCGCCTTCCTGCTGGCCCGAGCCCTTGCCGACCAGATCATCAGCTTCGGCCACAAGGCGGCCATCATTGCCGATGGTCAACCGCCATTCGCGATCCTGTCGGGTGCCGCTGTCATAGGTGAATTTCTCTGCGAGAACCCCGCGATTGCCATCCCAGCGCCCTTCCATATCCGCCACGAAGCGCGAGGATACACGCCCCAGAGGGCCGTAGATCACGCCCTCGCAGCGGATTGGGCCGGACAGGTGCTTGCGGATATCGACGCGCGGTTCCAGCTTCGCGTAATCCTGCGGTTTTTGCGCCTGAAAGCCGCGAAATCGTTGCGCGAGCGCCAGCAGGCCCAGCGTCATGGCCACACCCGTGGCGAAAGTCAGGAAACTGCTCATGGTCAATTCTCCTTCAAAGGGGTCAGCGCGAGAAGCGCGATGGCGATGGCCTTCAGGGCAGAGGGCAGCGCCGCGTATAACAGGATGAGGGTTTGCAAGGCCGCAGGACTGTTCTCGGTGCCTGCCTCGAAGCCTGCGATTTCGAGCGCCGGAAAGACCATCAACGCAGCCAGCGCCAGAGTGGCCTTGGTGACAAAGGCCCAGAGGCCAAAGCCTTGCGCCGCCTCGGGCGACAATTCCGCCATGCGCCGCGAGAAGATCGCGGGCAGTAGTGTCAGATCGGCCCCGATCCCGGCACCGGAAATCACGCAGATCAGCGCAAAAATCGCCAGATCACCGGGACCGAGCGTAATGACGAAGGCGAAACTGAGCGCGGCCAGCGCCATGCCGCCCAGCAGCGCGGTTTTCGCCCCCATCCGCCGCGCCAGACGCGCCCAGAGCGGGGCCGAGACCGCTGCCGACAGGAACAGCAGGATCAGGAACACGCCCTCCAGGCCCCCGGTCTGCAGCACGGCTTCGGCATAGAACAGAAACAGGGTCGAGGTGATCGCAACCGGGGTCGCATTCACCAGCGCGATGATCAAGAGCCGCCGCGCGGTCGGGTCGGCGAAGATCGCACGCATGGACAGGTCCTGTGTCTCTGCTCCCGCGCGGAACGCGGGCCATTCCCGGCGCATGGCGACCACAGCCACCAGCGCAATCAGGGCGAATCCCAATGCGAAGCCCATGAAGGGCGCGGGCATGATCGCTTCCAGCGCGACCGGGGCGGCAGCGGCCAGACAGACGCCCAGCAATGCGCCGGTTTCGCGCCAGCCTGCGAGCCGGACATGACCACCCTGCCCCAACGCGTCGCCGCGCGCCACGCCGGTTGCATAGAAACTGATTGTCAGGAAGGAATAGCAGGAAAACAGCAGCGTCAGTGCGACGGCGAACCATGCCAGCGGCGCGAACAGCGGCGGGATCGCGAACAGCATCACCATCGCGCCGGCCATCAGTGCCGTCACCCCGGCCACAGCCAGCCCGCGATGATTGACCAGCCGGGCCGAGACCCAGCCGAGCGCGGGGTCTTGCACAAAATCCAGGCCCCGCAGCACGAAGAGAAGCGTGCCAAGCGCGGCCAGCGACACGCCGTAAGTCTCGACATAGAAAAACGGCGCGTGGATGTAGATCGGCAGCCCGGCCATCGCCAGAAGCGCCCCGAAAAGCGTATAGCCCCAAAGCCGTGGCGCAGGGGCGCTTATGGTGGCGGCCTCGCTCACTGGCTGACCTCTTGCGCGGGCGGTGCCGGTCGCGAGCGGAAAGCGGCACCCCGCCACCAGAGTTTCAGCGCCTGCCAATGGATCAGCGCCAGCACCCGGCGCGAGCCCATGCGCCCGGCCATCGCGCCCAGGATCGCGCGGTTGGTGAGCGGCTTGCGCGCACCCGTCAGCGTGGCGACAAGGCCCGCATCGGGGGCCTCAGAATCCTGCCGGTAGAGGATGCGGATATTCACCTTGTCGGCCGTGACCTCGAAATGGAACGCATAATTCCCTTCGACCGGCTGAAACGGCGAGACATAGAAAATCTTCTGCGCGTGCAGCTCATCGGTGGGCCGGATCACCGAGCGATCCGGTTTCACGCAAAGATAGGAATGGCGGTCGCCATAGGTGTTGTTGACCTCGGCAATCACCGCGCGCAAGCCGCCCTTTGCGTCATGGCAGAGCCAGAAACTGACCGGGTTGAACAGATGCCCCAGCACGCGCGGCTGGGTCAGCAACTGCACCGGGCCAGAGGTCACACTCTGCATCTGATGCGCGGCCAGCACCTCGCGCACCCATGTCGCGCCCCTGCCCTGCCCCGGCGCGCCACCGTGGTCGCGGTCGCGCAGGGAGGCGATATTACGGCGGTTGCGCGACATCAGGCGCGGGGTCGCCACATCGGCCTCGGCATCGAACAGCACGTAATCCACGCCATAGGTGAAACGATTGGACACAGGCCCACGTCGCCCGTGAAAGGTCCGGCCCGCGATATGTTCGACCCTGTTCATGCCACCACTGTCAGTTTGCGCGCACGCGCATCCATCGCCTGCGCCACATCGACCGCGCTTGCAAAGCCATCCTCATGAAAACCGCTGCGCATCCATGCGCCGCAGAACCATGTCCGGTTGGTGCCGTTAAAGCCCCGGATCGCCTGCTGTGCCTCCAGCGCCGCTGTATCATAGACCGGATGATCAAAGGAATATGTGTCGTAAATACAGTCCTCGCGCACTGGATGATTTGCATTCAGCGTGACAAACATCGGATCGTCCTGCGGGATGGGTTGGAGCGAATTCATCCAGTAGCTGAGCGAAATCCGCTCGCGATCCTGCGGCCCGCGCTCGGTATAGACCCAGCTGGACCAGCATTTGCGTCGTCTGGGCATGAAATCCGTGTCGCAATGCAGGATCGCGTCATTGGGCTGGTATTTCACAGCACCCAGATATTTCGCCTCGGCCCCGGTCGGATCGGCCAGCAGGCGCAGGGTGACATCCGAATGGGTGGCAAAGATCACCTCGTCAAACTGTTCTTCCTCGGCCCCCGCATGTTTGACCCGAACACCCATCGGCCCGCGCCGGACGGCCTGCACCGGGCTGCCTGCGCGCAGGGTCACCCCGGCCCGTTCCAGATATGCTGTCAGGCGGGTGACATATTCGATAGACCCGCCCTGAACCGTGTACCACTGATGCTGCCCCTCATAGCCCAGCAGCGCATGGTTGCGGAAGAACTCCATCATCGCATGGGCGGGGAAATCGAGAATCTTCGCCGTCGGCGTGGACCAGATCGCGCCCGAGAAAGGTAACAGATAGCGCTCGCGGAACCAGTCGCCTGTTCCAAGCCGCTCCAGCAGCCCGCCGATGGTCATTGCGGGGTCGGCCTTTGCAACCTCAGGCCCGCGCTTGTTGAAATGAAGGATATCGCGGATCATGCGCAGGTGGCGCGGATCGACCAGATTGGCGCGGGTGGCAAATATCTCATCCAGGCCAGAGAGCGAATACTCATATTTCCCCCCGGCCATCGACACACCAAAGGACATGTTAGACCTGGCGACAGGCACATTCAGCTTTTCGAACAGCGCTGCAAGATGCGGATAATTCGTGTAGTTGAAAACGATAAACCCGGTATCCACAGGCTGATCACCACGCTTGCCCGCCATGACCGTGCGTGCATGCCCGCCAAGCCGTGCTTCGGCCTCGAACAGGGTCACACGGTGGCGCTGCGACATGAGACAGGCCGCCGCCAGTCCGGAGATGCCGCCACCGATCACGGCAATTCTGCGGGCAGGCGTATCGATCATTTCGAAGGGCATTCAGGCGGGTCCTCTCGGTGCAGGTGTAATAGCAGGTTTACGCAGCGCGGCGCAGGGCGGATCAATCCCGAAAAGATGTGAATTTGATATGTGTTTTCGGGCAATTCGAGTGATCCACTGCGCATCATCGCGCGTAATGGTCACATGTTCGATCTGTCACGCCCGCCTCCTGCGCCTCGACAAGCTTCTTGCGATGAGCGTAAACTTGTCGCAAAGCGCGATAGTTGGCAGCGCGATGGAAGGCAGCGACCAGTGCAGGCAAAAAACGGAGCGGAATGGGTTGTCCTGCTGAGGCAGGTCGCTGAGGCGCAGGATACAGATGCGTTCAAAGCCTTGTTTCAGCATTTCGCCCCGCGCGTCAAAGCCTTTCTGGTGAAATCGGGCGCCGATCAGGCGCTCGCAGAGGAAGTTGCGCAGGATGTCATGGTGACAGTCTGGAACAAGGCCGCACAATTCGATCCGTCGCGCGCAAGCGTGGCAACGTGGATTTTCACGATCGCCCGCAACCGTCGGATTGACATGCTGCGCCGCGATCGCAGACCCGAACCAGAGGAACTGTTCTGGGGGCCGCAAGAGGAACCCGACCAATTGCAGGTCATTGCCCTGCAACAGGAAAGCGACCAGTTGACAGCGGCAATTGCCGAGCTGCCCGAGAAACAGCGCAGCATGATCGAACGCGCCTATTTCAGCGATCTGTCACATAGCGAAATCGCAGAAGAAACCG
>SKRP01000074.1 GCA_007118445.1 Natronohydrobacter sp. | reverse complement strand
TGATCGCGCCTGTGGTGCAGGCGCGTTTCACCCTGACGGATGATCTGGACGCCACCCGGCGCGGCGCGGGCGGGTTCGGATCGACCGGGAGCGCTTGAGATGGGTTTCGTCCTGTTCCTGATGGCCGCGCTCTGGGGCTTGGGCTGGGTGATGAAAACGCCAGTGCGCGCGCGGCTGGTGATGATCGGGCTGGTTTACGCGGCTGTGGTGATCGCGCAGCTTGTCCTGCCGGAAACGGCCGAACTGCGCCGCGCGACTGGCGGCGATGTGCGTCCCTGGCTGGTGCTGGGCGGGGTCGCCGCGCTGGGCTTCGGCTATAGCCGCGTGATAGGGCGCTTGCGCCGCAAGACCCCGGTGGAAGCCGCAGCCCCCGCCAGCCCCGACAGCTTTCGCGAGGCCGAGCTGAACCGCTATGCCCGCCATATCGTCCTGCGCGAGATCGGGGGCATGGGGCAGCGCAAGCTGAAAACGGCGAAAGTGCTGGTGGTGGGCGCAGGTGGGCTTGGCTCGCCAGTGTTGCTTTATCTGGCCGCCGCAGGTGTCGGCACGATCGGGGTGATTGATGATGACACAGTTGACGGATCGAACCTGCAGCGTCAGGTGATCCATACTGATGATCGTATCGGAATGCCCAAGGTGTTTTCCGCTCAGGCAGCCATGGAGGCGCTGAACCCCTTTGTCACGGTGCGCCCCTATAACCGCAGGCTGGATGCGGAAACTGCTGCGGCGCTCTTTTCCGAATATGATCTGATCCTTGACGGCACGGATAATTTCGACACGCGCTATCTGGTCAACCGTGCGGCTGTTGCGGCGGGTAAACCCCTGATCGCCGCTGCGATCACGCAATGGGAAGGGCAGATCAGCCTCTATCACCCGGCCAGCGACGCGCCTTGTTATGAATGCATCTTCCCGCAGCGCCCGGCAGAGGGGCTGGCACCGTCTTGTTCCGAGGCCGGTGTCATCGCCCCCCTGCCCGGCATTCTGGGCACGATGATGGCGAATGAGGCGGTCAAGGAAATCACTGGCGCGGGCACAGGGCTGCGCGGACGGATGATCCTGTGGGATGCGCTGCACGCAGACAGCCGGACATTGCGCATCAAACGCCGCGCGGATTGCGCCTGTTGCGGGATCACGGCTGCGTCGTGACCACGCGGCGCGTTACAGCGCTATCTTGACGCGCAGAAAGCCCTTGGGATCGACGCCCAGAAGCTCGGGCTGGTGCTTTGCGATCACGTCGAGATGGTCATGCGCGGCCAGCCCGGTGCGCAGCACTGCGCTGGCCCCCGGAACCGGCAGGAAGCTGAAAGGCATATCGGCACAGACACTGACGGCCTCTTGCGTGGCGACATAATCGCGCAGGACATCGCGGGTGATGGCCGCGTCCTCAAAGACAATCGCATCCGGACAGGCCCCGGCGAAACCACCGGCCCCATGCGCGCGGAAACTGTTGGTGCAGACGATGAACTCTGCATCCGGATCAAGCGGTTCGCCCTGCCAGCGCACAGACCTGATTCGGGCATGATCCGGGGATATTTCCGTGCCATCGGGTTCGAAACGGGCAGGCGCGGTCAGATCGATCCGGTAATCCAACCCATAGAGCACTTCGAAATTATACCCTGCAAAGCGGAAATCCATCAGGTTCTGTTCACCCATACCGGGCATGATCCGGTTATAGGCCGAGGCCGCGCGTTCCAGCCAGAGCAGGATGTCACGGCCAGTCAGCCGCAGGGCCGCAATCCGGTTCGGATAGACATAGAGATCGGCCAGCGAGCGCAGCGTCAGCACCCCTGACGCGATATTGGTGAAATTGCGCGGCCCGGCCAGCCCGCCGGCCTTGGGCGGGGCTACAGAGGACAGGACCGGCAGGTCCGCATGGGCACTGCCCGCAAGCTTCTGCACGATGAAGGAGCGCTGCGCTTCGGCGACCAGCCCGGTGGCCGCGCTCTTGCCCAGATAGACGAAAAAGGAATTGATCGCTGTCGTGCTGCGCCCGATGGGCTGGCGGATGCTTTCCAGCACGGCCTCATGCGCGCTTGCCACGATCCTGCGCACTTTCGGACTGTCCAGCGGCACCTTGCGTTGCTGCGGCGCGGGCGGGATCAGGGTCTGTGCCGCGTCGCGCAGCGCGCGTGTGCTGACCGCGCTGTCCAGCATTTCCCAGCGTCCGCCCGAACGGATCAGACTGAGATCAATCAACCCCAGATGCGAGCCGAAAAAGCCGCTCATCACTGTGGGTTTGCCGCAGACCGTGCCACGGGCGATATCGACGCCGGGAATATCGGCAAAGGTCCGCGAAGGAAACACCTGATGGCTGTGCCCGCTCAGGACCACATCCACGCCCTCGATCGCGGCCAGCGGGATGACCGCGTTTTCCATATTCTCGGTATGGCGGATCGCCCCGATGCCGGAATGCGCCAGAAGCACGACGATATCGGCCCCGGCCTCGCGCATCTCGGGCACCCAGGCGCGTACCGAATCGACCATATCGCGGGTCTGGATCTGGCCCAGCAGCGCCTGACGCTCCCATGTCGTGATCTGCGGCGGGGCCACGCCGATCACGCCGATACAGATATCATGCGCGCGCCCGGCGCGATCTGTCACCTTGCGGCGCAAAAGCTTGTAGGGGGTCGTGAAATGCTGGTCGTCGCGGATCCGGGCCGCGCTCTGGCGCAGGATATTGGCCGAGACAACCGGGAATTCCGCCTGCATCAGGGATTTCTCCAGAAACCCCAGCCCGTAATTGAATTCGTGATTGCCAAGCGTGATCGCATCATAGCGCAGCGTGTTCATCGCCGCCATGACCGGATGCAGATCGCCCTCGCGCAAGCCCCGGTCATAGGCGAAGAAATCGCCCACAGGGGTGCCTTGCAGGAAATCGCCATTATCAAACAGCAGACAATTGGGCACTTGCTGGCGGGCGATGTCGATCAGTTCTGCCAGACGCGACAGGCCAAGGTCAGGATTGGGGCAATCGGCATAGTAATCATACGGGTAGAGATGCACATGCAGATCCGTCGTCTCCATGATCCGCAGCTCCACAGCCGTGGACACATCAATCCCGGAATCAAAAGACGCCCATTCCTGTTTCATGTTCTCATGCATCTTGGTTATTGGCTCGCTGAGAACTTTCATCAGACATGCGGCGGAAATCCGGCATGAACCTTGGTTATTTTGTGTCTGGTCGCAATACAGACTATGCCCCATTCCATATTTGAAGACAATGCCTTGCACAACTATGGATTGTTTACCCGACTATCGCAGTTGCCCTTGTCATGCAAACTTGGCAGAGGAACGGATCAGGGCAGCAAGCATGGGGAAAGCGCAGTATGGATTTTGCCTTTGATGCGACATGGGAGTCGCGCGATGTCCTGAACCGGGCCCGACCCGAGACACTCGCGGAGATGTTGGCGCGGCCTGATTCTGCGGTTCTGCCGGTCTGGCGGGGCAAGCCGCATCTGCAGGCAGATGCGCTGGGCTGGGTGCCGCCGGACCATCCGATGCTGCGCCATGCGCCGCGCCCGTTTCTCTATCTGGGGCAGCATGACGGGCGCGCGCGCTTTGCGGCGGATCTCTCGGCCTGGGAACCCGATGCGCTGGACCGCGCGGCGCTCGCGATGTTTCTCGACCAGTCGATCCAACGCCATGCCGAAGCCCCCCCGGACGCGCATTTCGGCGAATTGCGTCTGGCCATGGCCGGGCTGCCCACCCCTGAGGCCGCGCTGGCCGCCACGGCCCGCGCGCTGTTCAACTGGCACCGCACGCATGGGTTCTGCGCGGCCTGTGGCCAGCCAAGCATGGTCGCGATGGCCGGTTGGGAACGGCACTGCCCGTCCTGCGGTGCCAAACATTTTCCGCGCACCGACCCGGTGGTGATCATGCTTGTCACCCATGGCAATGACGTGCTGCTGGGCCGCTCGCCGGGCTGGCCCGAGCGGATGTATTCGGCGCTCGCAGGGTTCATCGAACCCGGCGAGACTCTCGAAGCCGCGGTCGCCCGCGAGGTCCATGAGGAAACCGCGATCCGACTGGGCCCGGTGCGCTATGTCGCCTCGCAGCCCTGGCCCTTTCCCAATTCGCTGATGTTTGGTGCCGTGGCCGAGGCCACCAGCCGCGAGATCACCCTTGATGACGAGCTGGAAGACGCCCGCTGGTTCCCGCGCGAAGAGATCCTGCGCGCCTGGAGCGGCGACCATCCCGACCTGCTGCCTGCGCGAAAAGGGGCGATCGCGCATTTCCTGATCGGGGAATGGCTTGCTG
>SKRP01000041.1 GCA_007118445.1 Natronohydrobacter sp. | reverse complement strand
GGCGACCGCTCTCAGGTCGATCTGCCGCGCGGCGTGCAATCGGGCTTGCGGGCGGCAGAGCGGATCCTGGACGGGGTCGAGGGGATCAGCTTCAGCTATTTCACCTCTGCCGATGTGGTGCGGCACCCGATGGTGGCACGGATCATTCAGGCCTATGAGCGTGACGAGGAATCGCGTGTCTGACAACCCTCTGGTCGATGTGGTGATCGAGGATGCGCGCTGGAACGAGGATCATCTGAGCGCGCTGGCCGAGCGCTCGGCGCGGGCCACACTGGCGCATTTGGGACTTGCCGCCGAGGGGTTCGAGATTGCCTGTCTCGCCTGCGATGATGCAAGGATCGCCGCGCTGAATACCGAGTTTCGCGGCAAGCCGCAGCCCACGAATGTGCTCAGTTGGCCGACATGGGATCTGAGCGCCGAGGCGGATGGCGGCGCGCCCGATCTGCCCGAACCGGACGACTCCTTGGGCGATATCGCGCTGTCTTATGACACTTGCGCGCGTGAAGCTGCCGAGCAGGGTAAGCAATTTGACGCGCATCTGATGCATCTGATTGTCCATTCGGTGCTGCATCTGCTAGGATATGACCATATTCGTGACAAAGATGCCGCTTTCATGGAAGAAACCGAAGTGGCGATACTTGCGCAACTGGGCGTGGCGGACCCATATGAAACCGGGGCCGAGATGCCCCTGTAACACCGGAAAGGACCGATGGGCGATACGACAGACGGATCTAGCGCAGCGCAGCGCGCGCAAGAGGATCCAAGAGAGAGTGAAACGCGCGGCCTGTTTGGCCGATTGTTCGATGCCCTGACCCCCGACGATGAGGACGCCCGCGAAAAGGCGGATGCACTGGGCCAGACCCTGCCGGGGCTGGCCAATCTGCAACGTCTGCGCGTTGCCGATGTGGCCATTCCCAAAGCCGAGATCATCGCCGTCGAACAGAGCGCGTCACTGGCCGATATCGTCGCGAATTTCCGCGAATCCGGCTATTCGCGCATCCCGGTTTATGAAGATACGCTCGACAAGCCGCAGGGGCTGCTGCTGCTCAAGGACCTGGCCCTGCGCTACGGGTTCAACGGCCATCACGAGATTGATCTGAAAGCGCTGTTGCGCCCGATCCTCTATGTGCCGCCTTCGATGCCGCTGTCGGTGCTGTTGCGCAAGATGCAGGCCGAGCGCACCCATTTCGCGCTGGTGATCGACGAATATGGCGGGGTCGACGGGCTGGTGACGATCGAGGATCTGCTGGAACAGGTCGTGGGCGAGATCGAGGATGAGCATGACACGGATGAGGATACGCTGATCGTGCAGGAAAGCCCGGCCTGCCTTCTGGTGGATGCGCGGGCTGCGCTGGACAAGCTGGAATCCGAGCTGGGATTTGCCCTGACCAGCGAAGAAGACGAGGAAGAGATCGATACGATGGGCGGGCTGATCTTTCTGCTGTCGGGCCGCGTGCCAGTGCGCGGCGAAGTGATCGCGCATCCCTCGGGCGTCGAATTCGAGGTGATCGAGGCCGATCTGCGCCGCATCAAGCGGTTGCGTGTGCATCTGCCGCAAGCGTTGCGCGACGCGGCGCAGTGAGGGGTTTTCCGGTTTGACAGCTGGGGCCAGATGGTGGCCGCGCCTGCAACTGGCGGCGGGCTATGGGGCTTTGGGCGCACTGGCGGCCAGCGGGCAGGCTCCTCTGGGCTGGTGGCTGGTATCGATACTGGCGCTGGTGGGGCTGTTCCATGTCTTGCCGCTGGCGCAGAGCTGGCGCGGGCTGGCGGGTCGGATGTGGCTGGCGGGCACAGGCTATTTCGGCGCGGCGCTGTTCTGGATCGTGGAGCCGTTTTTCATTGAACCCGAAATTCACGGCTGGATGGCCCCTTTCGCGCTGGTTCTGATGGCGGGCGGCATGGCGCTCTTCTGGGCGGGCGCGGGGGCCTTGGCAGCGCTCACAGAGGGCCGCGCGCGGCTGGTGGCGCTGGTGGTCGCTTTGGTCGCGCTGGAGCTCGTGCGCGGTTGGGTCTTCACAGGGTTCCCCTGGGCAATGCTGGGGCATGGGCTGATCGGCACGCCCATGATGCAGCTCGCGGCCATCACCGGCGCGGGCGGGTTGTCATTGCTGGTCCTGGGGGCGGCCGTGCTGCCGGTTCTTGGCGCGGGTCGGGTTGCGCGCGGGATCGGGGCAATTGTAGCGATTGCGCTTCTTGGCGTGGTCTGGCTCTGGGCGGCGGGGCAGACAGCCTTGCCGCCGGATCGGGACGGCGTGATCCGGCTGGCGCAACCCAATGCCCCGCAGGACGAGAAATGGCTGCAGGAGAACATGTATCTGTTCTTCAACCGGCTGTTGGATCAGACCGCCTATCCGGCGGACCCCGCGCCTGATCTGGTGCTCTGGCCGGAAACCTCGGTCCCGTTCCTGCTGGAATATCCGGGCGATGCGCTGGAAATGATGGCCGATGCCGCCGCCCTGCACGGCCCGGAGACGCGGATCGGGTTTGGCGTGCAGCGCATCGAGAGGGAGCGGTATTTCAATTCGCTCGCCGTGCTGACCACCGATGCCGAGATCACCCATATCTATGACAAGCATCATCTGGTCCCATTCGGCGAGTATATCCCGTTTTCCGAATGGCTGATGGGGACGCCAATCGGGGGCCTCGCCGGTCAGGCACTGATGGGCTACAGCCCCGGCCCCGGACCGGTGCTGCTGGACCTTGGGCCGCTGGGGATGGCGCTGCCGCTGATCTGCTACGAGTCGATCTTTCCCCGCCATTTGCGCACTGATACGCGGCCTGACTGGATCCTGCAGGTCACGAATGATGCGTGGTTCGGCGAATTGACCGGGCCGTTCCAGCATCTGGCGCAAGCGCGCTTGCGGGCGGTGGAACAGGGCCTGCCAGTGCTACGGGTGGCCAATACCGGCGTGTCCGCGTTCATCGACGCGCGCGGCGGGATTGCCGCCCAACTGGGGCTGGGGGTGACAGGCTTCATCGATGGCCCCCTGCCCGGCGCGCTGCCAGCGACCTTTTACAGCCGTCACGGCGATGGACCGGTCTGGCTGGTTCTCGCGCTCTTGCTGGCAGGTGCTTTCGCGGAGCGGCTTATCCGGCGCTGATCCGGTCAAGGATCAGGGGGCGTTCGGTCGCTGCATCCCCGATCTGGCAGGTCGCAAGGAAAGCGGCGGTTGCCCGGTCCGCCTGCGCGTCATCTGCAGCATGAACGAGGGCGAGCGGGTCACCTGCGCTGACCTGCGTCCCCTCGGGCGCGATCAGAGAATACCCGACGCGCGGGTCGATCCGGTCGCTGGGCTGTCTGCGCCCGCCGCCCATCTCGATCACGGCAAGGCCAATCTCGCGCGTGGTATAGCATGTGACCACGCCACTATGCGGGGCGGGTATCGGGCGGATGACCGGGGCTTGCGGCAAATGGGTTTGCGGGCGCTCGATGAAATCCGCAGGTCCGCCCAAGGCGCTGACCATCTGTCCGAAGCGCTCTGCGGCGCGGCCAGAGTGGAACGCATGTTCCATCATCTCGCGCCCCTGATCCATATCAGAGGCCAGCCCTGCGATCACCAGCGCCTCGGCCCCCAGCGCGCAGGTCACGTCCCACAGGCGCGGAAAGCTGCGCGCGCCGGTCAGGAAGTCGACCGCATCGCGCACCTCGATGGCGTTTCCGGCGCTCGGGGCAAGGGGCGCGTTCATGTCGGTGATCAGCGCGACCGTGTGACAGCCCGCGCCATTCGCGACTTCAACCAGGGCACGCGCCAGCCCCTCGGCCTGCGCCCGCGTGGCCATGAAAGCGCCATTGCCGCATTTCACGTCCAGCACCAGCCCCTCCAGCCCGGCGGCGAGTTTCTTCGACAGGATCGAGGCCGTGATCAGGTCCATCGATTCGACAGTCGCGGTCACATCGCGCACAGCGTAAAAGCGCTTGTCCGCAGGCGCGAGGCTGCCTGTCTGCCCGATGATCGCGCAGCCAATCTCGCGCACCACCCGTTGCAGGGTCGCGCCATCCGGGGCAGTGTTGTAGCCGGGGATCGCGTCCAGCTTGTCAAGCGTGCCGCCGGTATGGCCCAGACCCCGGCCCGAGATCATCGGCACCACGGCCCCGCAGGCGGCCAGCGCAGGGGCCAGCATCAGCGAGACATTATCCCCTATACCGCCGCTGGAGTGCTTGTCGATCACCGGGCCACGGTCCCAGACCAGCACCTCGCCCGAATCGCGCATGGATTCGGTGAGCGCCACGCGCTCGGGCAGGGTCATGCCGCGCAGCACCACCGCCATCGCGAAAGCGCCAAGCTGCGCGTCACCCAGATCACCGCTGGTGATCCCTTCGACCAGCGCGCGGATCTCG
>SKRP01000003.1 GCA_007118445.1 Natronohydrobacter sp. | reverse complement strand
TCCGGTCCGATCAGCGCCTTGTTGAAATTCCAGCCCGGCACATGCCCATGCCTGTCGCGCAGCCATTGATAGAAAGGATGCGCCCCCGCGCCCCGGACCGACGTGATCCGGGTGATCGGGAATGTCAGCCCGGTCTGTACACGGCAGAACGCTTCGACTTCCTCATTGCTGGACAGTTCCTGCCGGAAATCATCCGACGGCACCGCCAGCACAACCAGCCCGCGCGGGCCATATTGCTCATAAAGCGCCTGCATGTCCCCGTATTGCCGGGTAAAGCCACACAGCGAAGCAGTATTGACCACCAGCACCGGCTGCCCACGCCAGTCTTCCAGCGCGATCGGGCTGCCATCGAGCGCCGTGAAACTGAAAGCCCCGGCCGGCAAGCCCATAACCATAAACAGAAGTGCCAACACCACTTGCCGCATCGCCAATCTCCTTCTGATACCGTGCAGGTAGCAGGAAGTCCTTTGCCGACAAGCCTCTTCACCTTGATTTAATCGCTGCGCTGTTTACTTATGCAAGCTCTGCTGCGTAACATCGAAAACATGATCAAATTCACACTACGCTGCGCAAACGGGCATTGCTTCGAAAGCTGGTTCCGATCAGGATCGGCCTTTGACGATCTGGCTCAGCGTGGCCTGATTTCCTGCGCGACCTGCAACAGCACCGACATCTCCAAGGCGCTGATGGCACCCGCTGTGACGCCCACCCGCGATGCGCCCACACCCGGAACGCGCCTCGATCTCGCCGCATTGCGCGCCGAGATCGAGGCGAATACGGATTATGTCGGCGACCGTTTCGCCACCGAGGCGCGCGCCATGTATCTCGGTGACATTCCCGACCGCCCGATCCTTGGGGAAGCCAGGCTCGAAGAGGCAAAATCCCTGCTCGAAGATGGCATCCCGGTCCTGCCCCTGCCCTTCCTGCCCACGCGCAAATCCAACTGACGACACACTGCCGCAGCGTCTGCGCAGCGCTCCATCGGCAGACGCGGCAAAGCCCAATCTGCACCCCAGGCATCATCTTGCCCGAAATACTCCGGGGGGGGGCGCCGCAGGCGACGGGGGGCAGCGCCCCCCCGCTCCTACAACGCCACCGCATCGCCGGTGACGCTGACCACTGCCCCCCCCGCGGCGCGCGCATCCGCCCGATCATGCGTCACCAGCACAACAGGCAGCCCGCGCGCGCGGGCCCGCGCGAAGACAAATTCCCGCATCTGCGCGCGCAACCCGGCATCCAGCTTCGAGAAAGGCTCATCGAGCAACAGCGCACGCGGCTCCGACAGAAGCACCCGCATCAATGCCACCCGCGCCCGTTGCCCGCCCGAAAGCGTCGCCGGATCGCGCGCGCCCATCGCCTCCAGCCCGGCCTCGCGCAAGGCCCGGTCGATCACGCCCGCCCGATCCGCGACGCCCCGCGCCAGACCGAAACCCAGATTGCCCGCGACCGACAGATGCGGAAACAGCAGATCGTCCTGAAACAGGATCCCCATCCGCCTTTGATGCGGCAGCAGACGCGTCATGTCGCGCCCTTCCAGCCAGACCCGCCCGCGCAGCGCGAAAGCCTCTGGCAGCGCGCCCACCAGGGCGGCCAGGAGCGTCGATTTCCCGCAGCCCGAGGGTCCCATCACACTGAGAACCTCGCCAGGGCCGATCTCGCGATCAATCCGCACCATCACTGCACCTGCGCGCGCGATTTCCAGCTTCTCCAGCCGCAAGCTCATCCGATCTGCATCCCCTGTCTGCGCCGGAAGATCAGCGCCGGAGCCATCAAGGCGACGGCAAAAACCGCCATTGGCAGGGCCATCTGCACCACGGCCCAGACCCCGATCAGCCGCCGGTTGCCGGATGCGGCCAGCGCCACTGCCTCGGTGGTCACTGTGCTGACCCGCCCTGCCCCGATCAGCAGCGTGGGCAGATATTGCGCGACCGATGTGGCAAAACCCACAGCGAAAGCCACGCAGAGCGCGCGGGTCAGCATGGGCAGGCGCACGGCCCAGAGCACACGCGCAGGCCCGGCCCCGAGACCTGCCGCGACCAGCCCTGCGCGATGGTCCCAGGCCCGCCAGGGGTCGGCCAGCGCGAGAAACACGTAAGGCAGCACAAAGACCAGATGCGCCCCCATCACCGCCCAGCGCGTCCCGTCCACGCCCAGGACCAGCGCGAAAGTCGCAAGCCCCGGCAGAAAGGCGATCTGCGGCACGATCAGCGGCAGGTAGATCAGGCTTGCACTGGTGCCGCGCGCCCCGGCCTGCAGGGCGGCGATGCTGAGCGCCAACGCGATCCCGGTCGCGCCCAGCGCGATCAGCGCCGTGTCCCACAGCCGCCGCTGCAAGGCGCTCATCTGGCCCGACCAGACCCGCAGGCTCAGACTGTCCGGCCAGAGCGCGGGAAACTGCCACAGCCCGGCAAAGGACCAGACCAGCAGCCCCGCCAGCCCCAGCCCCACAGCCAGCCCGATCCCCAGAGCGGCCCCGGCCCCCAAAGGACGCAACACCGCATCGGCCCCCAGACCCCGCGCGCCGCCTGCAGCCCAGTCCCTGCCCCAGCGCGCAACGGCAATCTCGGCCAGCCGCCACAGCGCCAGCACTCCCAGGACCAGCCCCAGCTGCAAGAGCGCCGCCGCAGCGGCCTGAAACCGCATCCCCAGATCAGGATGGGTCATCCATTCCAGTATCTGCACAGCCAATGTCGGCGGGCGCGTCGGCCCGAGGATCAGCGCCACATCCACCACCGACATGGAATAGGCCAGCACGGCATAGACCGGCAGGCGGATCTGCGCATAGACGCGCGGGGCGACGGATTTCATCCAGCCCGTGACCCGGCCATAGCCAAGCGACCGCGCCACCATCTGCGCGCGCAAACTGTCTGTTTGCGGCAGGGCGGCCAGCACCATCAGCAGCAGAAACGGCACTTCCTTGACCACCAGCCCCGCGACCAGCGCCAGCCCCCATGGGTCATTCACGATCAGCAGGTCAGGCGGGCGCTCCCAGCCTGTGGCCCAGGGCGACAGCCCGCGCGCAATCCAGCCTGAAGGGGCGATCAGAAAGGCCAGCCCGAAGGCCGCAGCCGCATGGGGCAGCGACAAGAGCGGCGCGAGCGCCCGCGTGATCCACAGAAACGACCGCGTGCCCTGCCATGCCGCGACGATCAGCAGCGTCAGCGCCAGCGAAATCCCCGTTGCCAGAACCCCTGTCACCACCGAAAGCCGCACCGCCGCGCCGAGTCCCGGCCAGCCCAGTACCGCCTGCCACGGTTCAAACGACCATGTGGACCGCCCCAGCGCGGGCAGATAGCCAAAAGCCGGGCCGATCACCCCTGCCAGCCCCGCCAGCACCGGCAGCGCCAGAAGCCCCAGCGCTGCCCAAAGCCCCGCGCGGGCCAAGCTACTGCCCGGTGCCGTAGCGCGCGGTCCAGTCCTCGGCGATGCGGGTCATCCAGCTGGGATGCGGCTCCAGCAGCCCTGTCCCCATCTCATCGGGGGCCAGCGTGGCAATCCCAAGCTCCAATGCGTCGAACCGCGCACGATCCTCATCGCTCAGCCGGTCCATCCCCAGCACAGTCTGGAAGCCCAGAACATCAGGGTCTTGCGCGCGGGCCTGAATTTCAGGGTCAAGGATCAGATTGGCGAGCAGCAGCGCGCCTTCGGTATTGGCGGCATTATAGGGGATCGACAGGTAGGAGGAATTGGCCAGCGTCCCCTCTTCGAACACGAAGGTCCGCACGCTATCGGGCAATTCGCCATCCGCGATCGCCGCCGAGGCGCGGCCGGGATTGAAGGCGAAACCGATATCGACCTCGCCATCCGCCAGAAGCTGCGCCAGCGCCGGTTCATTGGCCGGGTAGGCACGTCCCTGCCGCCACAGGTTCGGCGTGATCTCGTCAAGGAAGGCCCAGAGCGGGGCAGTCACGGCGTCATAGTCGATATCCTCGACCGGGCCGAGCAGCACCGCCGGGTCATCCAGCACCCCGTAAAGCGCCTGTTTCAGAAAACTTGTGCCCAGAAAATCCGGCGGCTGCGGATAGGTGAAGCGGCCCGGATTGTCTGCAATCCATGCGCGCAGCGCATCCAGCGAGCGCGGCGGCTCTGCCAGCCGCGCCGAATCATATTCGAACACCATCTGGAACATGGCCCAGGGGCTGCCGAAGCCTTCGACCGGCAGGGTGAAATCGATCAGGATCGCCGGGTTCGCGTCTGTATCCACCAGCGACCAGTTGGGCAGGCTTTCGGCAAAGGGGCCGAACAACAGCCCCTGATCCTTCATCGAGGCAAAATTCGCCCCATTGATCCAGATCGCATCGACCGCACCGCCCGTGTCGCGCCCGGCCTGGCGTTCGGAAATC